>NZ_JAWXVZ010000007.1:0-282454 GCF_033843645.1 Nesiotobacter zosterae
ACCGCGGTCAACCAAAGGGCAAATGGCTCAAAAAAACAAAACAAACCAAAAACCCAAATAATCTTGCGTAACCTTACTAGCACACCAAAATACATAACCTCATATCCGGTATACTACAGAAGCAACAAAAACGAGCAAAATGGAAACGGAAAAGTACAAGAAAAACAACAAAATCGATCACAAAAATTCCTCTATTTATCAAGGGGATGGCTCAAGCTCCTTGGGTTGCCCTGATGGCAATGAGGTTTGAAATCGGCTTCTGCGGCCATTTGGCTCGTCGTCAGTTTCCAACTGGAAATCACTGTAAAAAAATAGATTTTCTCGCTGCTGGGCCCATTCGGGACAAAATTTGTGAATCGGTTTGTATTTCACTGATTGGGATCGCCGCGCGGGTTGATTTGGACGTAAATTGGATCACCTGAGATGATTGGTATTGATCATTTCAGATATATCACGTGTTCACGAGGCCGTAGTCGGCGCTCGGACCTCATGGGTTGCGGCTGTTGGCATGGCCGAGCATTGGTGTGATGCTCGTTGCAATCTCCGGGGAGGCCAATACGTGCTTTTGATTCATCTGTTGAGGTCAGGTCAGGCATTGTGCGGCGCACATAATTCACAATCACCCGCAATCTTGACTGTAATTAATCGTCGATTGAAGGGCGGCTTGTGAAATATAAAATGTCAAAAATGCATCTTAGACTAATAAAATAACTTTAAGTATTGCCCTTCGGGGTTTAGGTATTAATACCGGTGCTGTTTTAGATATATTTGAGTTGACAGTTTCGCCATTTGTTTATTGAATGGAACTCATCTGCTGGCGTTCTTTCTACAAGACGCAAGATGTGAGGAGCAGGTTATGAGATCCGCAGAGCTTTTTGCTCAGAAGAATGTATATTTTTACAAGGCGTGGTTTACGCAAGACATTATGCTTGCCTACGACTTCCCACGTCGCGCGGTCTAATCATTTAAAGTCCCCAATCAATACATAGCGATTACTAGAGATTCATGAGTCCATGAAGGCTGCTTTGCGTCTTTGCACGTTGGTACGCCCTGAGGCTCGGAAAATCTGTGCTGTGTGTTGATGCGCGATGGGAAGTAAATCCAACAATTTGACTGAGTAACCACGCCACTCGCGTGAAGAAAATTAAATGAATTCTCGCATTTCTGTGCTGTGGGAGCAGTACATTGATGCTTGATCTTCGACGAGGATAGTAAGATGAAGCGCATTCCTGAGCCATTCCGCATCAAGATGGTTGAACCAATCAAGATGACAAATCGCGATGATCGCGAAAAGGCCCTTGCAGCAGCGGGCTACAACCCGTTCTTGCTGAAGAGCGATGATGTGTACATCGACCTTTTGACTGACTCCGGCACTGGTGCCATGTCCGATTACCAATGGGCAGGCATGATGATGGGTGATGAGGCTTATGCCGGTAGCCGCAACTACTACAACCTTGAGGCTGCTGTTCATCACTTCTTCCGCTACAAGCACGTGGTTCCAACACACCAGGGCCGTGGCGCTGAGCAGATTTTGTTCCCAGCGCTGATCAAGCGTATGCGCGACGTGCGTGGCGGTGAGAACCCAGTTTTCATCTCCAACTACCACTTTGATACCACGGCTGCGCATATTGAATTGAACGGCGCGAAGGCCATCAACGTGGTCACGGAAAAGGCTTATGACACCACTTCCTATTATGACTGGAAGGGTGACTTTGACCTGGACAAGTTGGAAGCGGAAATCAAGAAGCACGGTTCGAAGAACGTTGCGGCGATCATCACCACAGTGACGTGTAACTCTTCCGGTGGTCAGCCTGTTTCAATGGCCAACATGCGTGCGGTATATGAACTTGCTGCCAAGAACGACATTCCGGTCGTGATTGACTCCGCACGCTATTGCGAGAACGCATACTTCATCAAAAAGCGTGAAGCTGGATACGAAAACCACTCCATTACCGACATCATCCGCGAAATGTACTCCTACGGCGACATGCTGACCATGTCCGCCAAGAAGGATCCGCTGGTGAACATCGGTGGCATGTGCGCGATCCGTGAGAAGGAAGATCTGTTCCGTGCGGTTCAGACCCTGTGCGTGCCAATGGAAGGTTTCGTAACTTACGGCGGTCTGGCCGGTCGTGACATGGAAGCGTTGGCTCGCGGCATGCATGAAGGGGCGGACGAAGACTTCTTGCACTACCGCATCTCACAGGTTGAGTACCTGGGTGAACGCCTGCGCGCAGGTGGCGTGCCGATCCAGTATCCAACGGGTGGTCACGCTGTGTTTGTTGATGCGCGTAAGATCGTGCCGCACATTCCCGGCGATCAGTTCCCAGCGCAAGCGCTTTGTAATGCGCTTTACCTGGAAGCCGGTGTGCGTCCGGTTGAGATCGGTTCCTTCTTGTTGGGCCGTGATCCAGAGACCGGCAAGCAGAAGGAGTCACCGCTTGAACTGATGCGTCTGACCATCCCACGCCGTGTCTACACCAACGACCATATGGACTACATCGCTGACGGTCTCATCGAGGTCGTCAAGAATGCCGAAAAGCTGAAGGGCCTGGACTTCGACTATGAACCGCCGGTCCTGCGTCACTTCACCGCTCGGTTAAAGCCTGTGAAATAAGGCACTTAGGGGAGGCACCTATGGGAATGTGCCTCCCTTTTCATTATCAATCATTACTTCATGGGAGAGAAGTAAGATGACCGACGTTACTGAGGCCAAAGCTGCTGGCCAATCCAAAGTAAGTCCATCGTTTCTGGGAGGTGCGATGATCATTGCCGGTACGGCGGTAGGGGCAGGCATGTTCTCTGTTCCAACCGTGAGTGCGGGCATGTGGAGCATTTGGGCGATCTTCGCGCTCGTGTTCACTTGGTTTTGTATGCTGCATTCAGGTCTGATGATCCTGGAAACCAATCTGAACTACCCAGTCGGTTCGAGTTTCGATACAATGGTGAAAGACACCCTCGGGAGCGGGTGGAACATCATCAACAACCTTTCTGTGGCCTTCGTCGGCTACATTCTGTGCTACGCCTATATTTCTGGCGGCGGGTCCATCGTGAACCACACATTGATGGCAACCGTCGGTGTTGCGCCTCCGCAGATAATTGCGGGCTTCATCTTTGCTTTGGGCCTTGGGGCATTCGTTTGGTATTCAACCAAGGCTGTTGACCGATTCACCACCATTCTGATTGGCGGTATGGTCATCACCTTCGTGATGTCCGTATCTGGTTACACCTTTGAAATGAAGGCCGATGTCTTCTTTGATACCGGCAACGATCAGAGTGTTCTCAGCTACTTCCCGTATATGTTTGCGGCGCTGCCATTCTGCTTGGCCTCCTTCGGTTTTCACCACAATGTGCCGAGCTTGATGAAGTACTACGGCAAAGAGCCGCGCAAGATTGTCAAGTCACTGGCATTGGGCACCGGTCTGGCGCTGTGTCTTTACATCGTCTGGCTGTTTGCCACCTTGGGTAACATTCCTCGGCCTGAGTTTGCACAGGTCATTGCAGAGGGCGGCAACATCGGTGTTCTCGTGGATGCTCTGGGCCGGACCGTAGAGAACGTCTCTGCTTCCAACCTTCTGTCTGCTTTCGGCAATATGGCCGTGGCCAGTTCGTTCCTCGGTGTGGCGTTGGGCCTTTTTGACTTCCTCGCCGACTTCTTCAAGTTCGACAATAGCCGGGCGGGCCGGACGAAAACGGCTGCGGTGACCTTGATCCCGCCGATCATCGGTGGCCTGTTCTTCCCGAACGGTTTCATCATCGCAATTGGTTTTGCCGGTCTGGCAGCAACAATCTGGGCTGCAATCGTCCCTGCTTTGATGGCCAAGGCCAGCCGCGAGAAGTTTGGTAACCCACAGTTCCGTGTGTGGGGTGGTACGGCATTGATCTACCTGATCATCGCATACGGCCTCCTGATCGCAATCAGCCATATTCTTGGCATGATGCACCTGTTGCCGGTCTATCCATAAGGAAATGGCTCTAGTGAAAAGGGGAGGTGTACTGTGAAGGGTGTTCTGTCTATTCAGTCTCATGTGACTTTTGGTCATGCCGGGAACAGTTGCGCCGTATTTCCAATGCAGCGCATGGGGCTGGAGGTCTGGCCGATCCACACGGTGCACTTCTCCAATCACACCCAATACCCTGAAGGGTGGCGGGGGCAAGTGATGCCAACGGAACAGATTGCAGAGATTTTTGAGGGGCTTGTTGGGCTGGGTGTCCTGCAGAACGTCTCTGCCATCCTGACGGGCTACATCGGCGATGCTTCACAATGTGATGTCATTGCCGACATTGTAACCCGTGTAAAAGCGGAGAACCCTGAGTGTCTTTATCTGTGTGATCCCGAAATGGGCTCGCCAGAGAAAGGATGTGTGGTGAGTGAAGGCGTTGCTGAAAGCCTCATCCACACTTTAATGCCCCTGGCAGATATCTTGGTCCCAAATCAATTTGAGCTGACGCAGTTTGTCGGTCGCCCAATTGCAACTTTAAAGGATGCATTTGAGCTATGCCAAAGCGCGCGTGAGCTGGGTCCGGATATTGTCGTTGCGAAGCATTTGCATTGCATGTCTGAGACGGAGTTCTCAATGGTCATGGCGACCGGCGAGGGAACCTATCTGGCGCAGCGACCGCATTTGACCTTCGAACGCCAGCCTGTTGGCGTTGGGGATTTAATTTCAGCAGTTTTCATGGCCGGCTTGCTCACCGGCCGCAGTCCTCTGGCTGCTTTTGAGCATACCCATAACGCCGTTTACGGTGTCCTTAAAACTACTCAGGCGCTGGATGAATGGGAGCTTCAAACCATTGCGGCACAACGCGAATTTGATGTTCCAACCAGCCAGCTCCGTGCACAAAACATAATGGAGACAACTTCATGATCTCAATCGATACTAAAGACGCCCCTGCCGCTATTGGTCCATATGTTCAGGGTGTAACTCTGGGCGATCTGGTCATCACTTCTGGTCAGCTGCCAATTGATGTCGCTACCGGCGAAATGCCTGCGACTGTTGAAGAGCAGACCCTTCAGTCTCTGAAGAACGCTCTGGCAATCGTTGAAGAAGGCGGCCTGACCGTACGCGATATCATGAAGACAACTGTTTTTGTGAAGGATCTCAACGACTTTGCAAAGGTGAACGAAGTTTACGGCAAGTTCTTTGAAGACCGCGAAGCTCCGTTCCCAGCACGTTCTTGCGTGGAAGTTGCACGTCTTCCAAAGGATGCGCTGGTCGAGATCGAAGTTCTGGCATACCCACGCGGCTAATCCGCTTGTCGGTATGATGAGGCGTCAGGCTCCAAGATAGCCCTTTGGGCTGGCGTTGGTCGGTAAAGCCTGACAGCTTTGATGGAAAGTCTCCGCCATTTATTATGGCGGGGACTTTCTTTGCGTATCTCAGGAGAGCGCGCTGACGATGTGATGCTCCACTAAGCAGCATCCGTGCACTGGTCAGCAGCGCAGGTGTCGGCGAAAGACCAATGACCCGAACGGGTCGCGGGAGGCCTGTCTACCGGTGTGGCCTCTAAGACTTTAGCGCTTCTCTGTCAAAATGACCTCGAAACCTTCAAAGTGCGGTCCTTCAAGGTACATGTGCTTGCGATCGCCCGCTCCCTTATGAGCGGCACGGAAGGCTTCAGAACGGGTCCAGGCAATGAAGTTCTCTTCGCTGTCCCAAACAGTGTGTGATGCATACAGCGTATGGTCCTCGTGTGCCGCGCCCTTCAGCATGTTGAACTCAAGGTAGCCCGGCACTGTGTTGAGGTGCCGCTCGCGGGATATCCAAACGTCTTCAAACTCTTCTTCATGCCCACGGACAACCTTGAAGCGGTTCATTGCGATGTACATGCCTAAATTCCTATTTCATTGATCGGTTGATGCTGGCAACAGGGCGAAGTGATGTAACATCCCGGTTAGCTGGCGTTCCCTCTAACAGGGTTCAAGGGGTTTTGGTGATGTGTGCTGCGCCCTTGGTCCAGCGGGTATTGTGTTTGAGGCTCAACAAGGGCGTTGATTTCTTATTTAAATATGAGTACTAAAGTCAAGAAATAACTTGCGAGCGACTCGCAAGAGAGTGCGTAGGTGCGAGTTGAGGCTTCTCAAATCAACCCCAAGCTGGAAACAGATTGTGAGGACGATTTATGAGACCTTTTACTGCCTGCGCCCTTTTCAAAAGATCAGCAGCATTTGGTTTAGTGGCCATCCTTGTTCTGCTTGCGCTTCCTCAGGCTTCATTCACCGCGAACGCGCAATCAGAATCAAGGGTGGTCGCTATCGGTTCCTCTGCCACGGAGATTGTTTATGCTCTGGGCGAAGAGGACCGCTTGGTCGCAGTCGACACCACCAGTTCCTACCCAGAGGCGGCAACAAAGCTGCCCAATGTGGGCTACATTCGTGCCCTGAGTGCTGAAGGTCTGCTTTCCGTTGAGCCGGAGCTGGTGTTGATGATGGAAGGGGCCGGTCCTGCGGCAACGCTGGATGTGCTGAAAGCGTCGGCAGTCCCACTCATTTCCATTCCAGAGGGCTTTTCCAAGGCCGCAATCATCGAAAAGATCCGCGTGATTGGTGAAGCGCTTGAGGTTGAAGATAAGGCGCAGGTACTCGCCGCTAAGGTGAGTGCTGATATGGATGCAGCAATCAACGATGCAGCCCAAAGCGGTGCAAAGCCCAAGGTGATGTTCGTGCTCTCAATTGCTGGTGACCGGCTGACCGTTGCCGGAACCGACACGGCGGCAGAGGCAATCATAGAGCTGGCCGGCGGAGAAAATGCCATGACAGGTTTTTCTGGCTATAAGCCTGTGGTCACTGAAGCTCTGCTTTCCGCTAAGCCTGACGTGGTCTTGATGATGGACCGTCACGGCGGTGCAAACATGAAGGAAACTCTCAACAGCTTCGCGGCTTTGAAACAAACTCCAGCGGGTCGTAACCAAGCCTTTATTGCCATGAACGGCGCGTATCTGCTGGGCTTTGGTCCACGCACAGCCGATGCCATTCGTGAGCTATCTGCGCAACTCAAAGCCTCCGCGCCAAAGGGTTAGGGAGGGTTGCAGTCATGGCATCTGTTGCAGAGAGCTTTGATAATTCATCGGAACTTGGGCAAGGAGCAACCAGGAACCCGAGAGACTTTTGGAAGTCGATCTGTTTGCCATCGCTTGTTGTCGTGTTTGCTGTCGTGATGATTTTGTCCGTCGCCATTGGGCCCACGTCGGTGAGTTTTGGCGCGCTTGGACGTTGGCTGGTCTCTTTGGTTGGCGGTGAGGCGCTTTCTCTCAGAGATCATGTGGTGCTGTTTGATATTCGGATGCCGCGAACGGTACTGGGTGCGTTGATTGGTGCGTCGCTGGGGGTAGCGGGTGCCATGATGCAGGGGTTGTTCCGCAACCCTCTTGCAGATCCAGGGCTTATCGGCGTTGCCTCCGGATCCAGCCTGGCCGCTGTTTCAGTAATTGTGTTGGCGAGCCATTTGCCGGTGGCTCTGGCGGTGCACGCTGGCACCTATCTGCTTCCACTTGCTGCATTTTTAGGGGGACTGGTCACCACCCTTGTTCTCTACAAGGTGTCCACCCGCGGCGGCGAGACATCAATCGCAACCATGTTGCTTGCAGGGATAGCTCTGGGCGCGCTGACTGGGGCGGTAACTGGGCTTTTGATCTTCAAGAGTGATGATGCTCAGCTGCGTGACTTCACGTTCTGGAGCATGGGCAGCTTGGGGGCTGCGACATGGCAACGGGTGCTCTCGATCTTGCCATTCGTTCTGGCATTGTTGTTCTCAATTCCGTTTCTTTCCAAAGGCTTGAATGCACTTTTGTTGGGGGAAGCAGAAGCCTTCCACATGGGCTTCAACACGCAGAAACTGAAGCGAATTTTGATCATCGTGGTCGCCGCGGCGACGGGTGCGGCGGTTTCTGCGGCTGGCGCAATCGGGTTTGTCGGCATTGTCGTGCCGCATCTGTTGAGGCTTCTGATCGGACCGGATCACCGCTTGCTGTTGCCTTGTTGTGCCTTGCTCGGCGCGGCATTGTTGGTGGCGGCGGATATGGTGAGCCGGAGCATCGTTGCGCCTGCGGAGCTGCCGATCGGCATCATCATGGCGGTGATAGGGGCGCCCGTATTCCTATCCATCTTGCTCGGCCGACGTTCATTGATCAGTCTTTAACGGGGCAGATGCATGTTTTCTACACAAGGAATTATGGTGGTGCGCGGCGGCAGAACCTTGCTGAGCCAAGCCACCCTTGCCGCGCCAGCGGGCGTATTCACCGCTATCATAGGCCCGAACGGAGCCGGAAAGTCCACACTTCTCAAATGCTTAAGCGGCGAGCTGCATGCGGATCAAGGCTCCGTCATGTTGGATGGCAAACCGCTCTCCAGCTATCGTAGCGAGGAAATTGCCGCGCGGCGGGCCGTGTTGCCTCAAGCTTCGACCCTGTCGTTTCCCTTTACGCTTCGCGAGGTTGTTGCCCTCGGCATTCGTTCCGGGGCTTCATCCCAACCGATTTACGACGTGGATGGGCGCGTTAGCGAAGCGCTGGAGCGTGTTGGGTTGGGGCATTACCCCGATCAGCTTTATGCCTTGCTTTCCGGAGGAGAAAAGCAACGTGTGCAGTTAGCACGTGTTCTTTGTCAGGTTTGGGAGCCTGTGAAGGATGGAATACCTTCGGCGTTGTTCCTGGATGAGCCGACCTCGAGCCTTGACTTGAAGCATCAGATTAGCGTTCTGGAGCTGGCGCGGGACTATGCGACAGCGGGGGGCTGTGTCGTTGCTGTTCTCCATGATATTGATTTAGCAAGTGTTTATGCCGATCACGTGGTGGTCTTGAAGCAGGGGCGCGTTCATGCTTCCGGCGCGCCTGAGGTGGTTGTAACGCGGAAAATGTTGAGCCAGGTCTATGGCCTCAGTGACGAGATGATCGAGCTGAAATGGGGAATGAAGCAGCTCGCCTGAGGCGCTTCCTTGTTTGCGTTGACCATACGTAGGTTTTGCACGGAATTGAAAGAAAACGTGATTTTTTGCATGATTGCCTGTCTGGCCTGAAACGGCTTAAAACAGGCGGGCGGTTCGGAGCGCGTTGCGGCGTCGGATTGTCGAGCGAAATGCAAGAAACGACCGGACAATGATGTCGCTTATTCTCTTACTCACCCAGCAGATGTGCGTGTACCTGGTGATCGTCTACCTGGTGAGCAAGACGCCGTTCTTCAAGGTGCTGACAGAGGCCTCGCCGCGTCTGCCGCACAAGGTCGTCATCTACATCGTGTTCTCCGGCTTCGGGATCATGGCCACCTATTTCGGTGAACAGATCAACGACGCCATCGCCAACACACGTGTGATGGGTGCCATCATGGGCGGCCTGTTGGGTGGTCCGGTAACCGGCTTCTTCGTGGGGCTGACTGCGGGCATCCACCGCTATTCATTCGGCGGCTTTACCGATCTCGCCTGCGCAATCTCGACCACCATGGAAGGCCTTTCCGCGGGTCTGATTGCCTATTACTTCCGCAGTATTGGCCTTAACGCCTTGCGGTTCAAACCCCTGTTCGTGTTCTGGTTCACCGTGTTCATGGAGATGATGCAGATGGCCATCATCCTGCTGGTGGCCAGACCGTTCGACCAGGCGCTGGAACTGGTGCTGCAGATCGCGCCGTCGATGCTGATCGTAAACTCCATCGGAACGGCGTTGTTCATGAGCATGGTGCGTGACCAAAAGGCCATGTACGACAAGCTGTCTTCTTCCTTTACCAATCAGGCCATGCGCATTGCGGAGCGCTGCGTCGGGGTGCTGGCCAAGGGGTTTGATGAAAAGTCCTCAGCAAAAGTCGCGCAGATCATCATTGAAGAGACCAAAGTGGGCGCTGTTGCGATTACCGATCGCAAGAAGCTGCTGGCTTTCATCGGCATAGGTGACGATCACCACATCCCCGGTCGCCCGATCTCCTCTCAGCTGACCATCGACTGCATGAAGTACAACCGCGTCATGTTTGCTGATGGCGTGGACTTTCCCTACAGCTGCTCGCTCTCGTGGAACTGCCGTCTTGGTTCCTGTCTTGTGATTCCGCTTACCAGTGACAGTGAGGTGATTGGCACCATCAAGCTGTATGAAGCACGCAACAAGATGTTCTTGAACATCAACCGCACGCTGGGAGAGGGGATCGCCAAGCTTCTCTCCAACCAGATCCTCTACGGCCAGCTGGAAGAAAAGCAGCACCTGTTAACGCAGTCGGAATTGAAACTGTTGCAGGCGCAGGTCAACCCGCACTTTCTCTTCAATGCGCTGAACACCATCGCCATCATTACGCGGCGCGACCCTGAAAATGCGCGTAAACTGTTGCTCCAGCTTTCCAAATACCTGCGCATCAATTTGAAGCGAACCACCGGTCTGGTGTCGTTGTGCGATGAACTGGATCACATCGATTCCTATTTGAACGTGGAGAAAGCGCGTTTCAGCGACCGTCTGGAAATCAACTTTGATATTCCCAACGAGCTGCATTTGGTCAAACTGCCAGCGTTCACGCTGCAGCCGATCATTGAAAATGCGGTCAAGCACGGCATCTCACAGATGATGGGGCCGGGCACGGTAACCGTAACTGGGGCGCAGCACGACGATGTGCTCGAGTTGTGTGTGGAAGACAATGCTGGTTTGTTTCAGCACAAGCCGCAGAGCGAGGGGCTTGGGCTCAATCTGGTTGATAAACGGCTGAAAAATCAGTATGGCCCGGAATATGGGTTGGAGATTGAGTGCGAGCCTGATGTGTCTACAAAAGTGCATATCAGACTGCCGATGACTGTGCCGGAGATGGCTTAATGATCACATGTCTGATTGTCGATGACGAGCCCTACAGCCGCGAGGAGCTTGCGGACCTGCTCTCTCAAACCCCGGACATCGAGATCATCGGCCAGTGCGGCAATGCCATTGACGCGCTGTCGGTCATTAACAAGGAAAAGCCGCAGCTCGTTTTTCTGGATATTCAGATGCCCCAGATTTCGGGCATTGAACTGATCGCCATGCTCGACCCCGAGACCATGCCCCGCATTGTCTTTGCCACTGCCTATGATGAATACGCCATCAAGGCCTTTGAGCACCACGCTTTTGATTACCTCCTGAAGCCGATTGATGAAGAACGGCTGGCGAAGACCTTGCAAAAGGTGCGCCGGGATCTAGCCCCTCGCGTCATGGCGGAGATCGTGCCGCAAACCCTGACACACCTGCCGTGTTACCTTGGCAACAAGCTCAAGGTCGTACCGGTGTCAGCGGTTGAGTACATCTTTACAGACCTGAGCGGCGTTCATGTTGCGACCAGTCAGGACTACGTCCATACCCAGCTTACCTTGAAGGTTCTGGAAGAAAAAACGCCGCTCGTGCGCAGTCACAAGCAGTACCTGATCTCGCCGGAAGCCATTTCTGAAATTGTCCTTTTGGAGTCCGGCGCAGAGGCCATTACGCACTCTGGAACCAAAGTTCCCATCTCTCGTAGATACTTGAAATCACTTAAGCAATTGTTCGGTTATCACTGATCAGTAGATTCTACTAGGCGCGATTCCAGCCAATTTTCGCCGACCGCTTAGGCCCTATTTCGACCGCTTAAGGGCTCTTTTCGACCACTCATGAGATCCTCCAAACCCCGCTAGATAAACCTTGATAAAAAATGCGTGAGGTTTTCATTAGGAGGATGAAAGATGCTGTACTTTCTCGTGTGTATCGCGCTGCTGATAGGCGGATACTTCATCTACGGCGCATTTGTTGAAAAAGTGTTTGGTGTCAAGCCTGGTCGTCAGACACCTGCATTTTCCAAGACGGACGGCGTGGACTACGTCCCGATGTCCAAAAAGAAGGTTTATCTGATCCAGCTCCTGAACATCGCTGGCGTGGGCCCAATCTTCGGCCCGATCCTCGGTGCCATGTATGGCGCATCTGCCATGCTCTGGATCGTTGTCGGCTGTATCTTCGCTGGTGCAGTACACGACTACTTCTCAGGTATGCTTTCTGTTCGTAACAACGGTCAGTCTGTACCAAACCTGGTCGGCAAGTATCTTGGCACAAACGCAAAGCATTTCATGAACGTCTTCGCGATCGTTCTGCTGCTGCTCGTTGGCGTGGTCTTCATTTCCGCTCCAGCAGGTCTGCTTGCCAAGCTCACCGGCATGGACATGATGATCTTCCTTGGCGTGATCTTCGTGTACTACCTGGTCGCAACAATCGTTCCTGTCGACAAGATCATCGGTCGTCTGTACCCATTCTTCGGCGCACTGCTGCTGTTCATGTCTGTTGGTCTGACGCTGGCACTCGTATTCTCTCCTGACCACACTCTGTTGCCAGGTGTTGAATTGGGTAACTTCTTCCAGAACAACCACCCAAGTGACATGCCACTGTGGCCAGCGCTGTTCATCACCATTGCTTGTGGTGCGATCTCTGGCTTCCACGCAACTCAGTCTCCTTTGATGGCACGTTGCATGGAGAATGAATCCAACGGTCGGTTCGTATTCTACGGCGCAATGATCGGTGAAGGCATCATCGCTCTGCTGTGGTGTGCGATTGCCCTGTCTTTCTTCGGCGGCGTCGAAGGTCTGCAGGCAGGCATGGGTGGTAGCCCGGCTAACGTAGTGTACGAAGCATCTAACGGCCTGCTTGGCGCAGTTGGTGGCGTACTGGCTATCCTCGGTGTGATCGTACTGCCAATCACTTCTGGCGATACTGCATTCCGCTCTGCACGTCTGATCCTCTCTGAGTTCTTCAACATGGACCAGAAGGTAATTGCAAAGCGCCTGATGCTTGCTATCCCACTGTTCATCCTGGGCGGCATCCTGACCCAAGTGGACTTCGGTGTGATCTGGCGTTACTTCGGTGTTGCTAACCAGGCAACCGCTGCAATGATGCTCTGGACTGCTGCTGCATACCTGCTGCGTCATCACAAGCTGCACTGGATCTGCACCATCCCAGCAACCTTCATGACCACCGTTGTCGTGAGCTTCATCGCAAGCTCTGCAACCCTCGGCTTCGGCCTTCCAATCGGCATTGCAACAGCAATCGGTGTTGTCTCTGCAATCGCAATCGCCGGGCTGGTCATTGCGAAAGCAAAAGGCAAGGTAGTGGACCCAGAGGACGTTGCAGAAACTGCATAAGCCCCAGTCCATTCACCAAAAAACGCAGCGCGCCGGTCATCGGTGCGCTGCTTTTTTGTATCTAGGCTCTATGTTTCATTGCGCGCCCATGCGTTTGGCTGCATGTTGCACGCTATCTCTATCAAGAATTGAAAGTTGTCATGAACATAGATCTGCTACGCCGCCTTTGTGAAACACCGGGTGTTCCTGGTCATGAACATAGAGTTCGCGAGCTCATCCTGAAGGAAATCGAGGGCCTGTTTGATGAAGTGCATACCGATGCGCTGGGATCCCTCATTTGCCGTCGTGCTGCACGCAAGCCTGCGGCCAATGGCGAGACGCCAAAAAAGGTAATGCTGCTTTGTCATATGGACGAGATCGGCTTCCTCGTCTCCCACATCACTGACAAGGGCTTTATCTATGTTCAGCCGGTTGGTGGCTTTGATCCGCGTAACCTGTTTTCCCGCCGTGTACTGGTCTCGACGGACGAAGGGGACCTGAAAGGGGTGATGAACCCGGGCGGCCGCCCCATTCACACCGCAAGCGCAGAAGAGCGGAAGAAGATTCCGGAAGTGACCGAGTTCATCATCGATCTGGGCCTTGGAGAAAAGGCAAAGGACGTGGTCAAAGTCGGTGACATGGTGACACTTGATGAACCGCTGATCGAAATGGGCGAAAAGGTCGTTTCCAAAGCGCTGGACAATCGTGTTGCCTGCTGGCTTGGCATCGAGGCCATCCGGGCTCTCGGAGAAGCGGAGCACGCCTGCGAGATTTATGTTGCCTTCACCTGTCAGGAAGAAGTTGGCCTGCGGGGTGCAAAAGCGGCGGCCTATGCGGTGAAGCCGGACATTGGCTTTGGCGTTGATATCACGCTGTCTTGCGACACGCCGGGTGTGGCCGAGCAGGAGCAGACCACTCAGCAGGGCAAAGGGTTCGGATTGCACGTGAAAGACAGTGCGTTCATTGCGGATCTGGGGCTTGTGAAGGAAGTGGAACAGATTGCCATTGAAGAAGAGATCCCATACCAGCGCACCATGTTGAAGGGCGGCGGCCAGGACGGCGCGGCAGCTCAGCAGGCTGCAGCAGGCGCAAAAGCTGTCGGTATCATGGTGGGCACCCGCTACGTTCACACCGTGACGGAAATGATTGATCGCACGGATCTGCTTGCAGCGCGGGACATTCTGGCGGCCTATCTCAAGCGCCACTAGCAGCGAAAGAGAGACGCCCACGGGGCGGATTTCTCTGCAGCTTATTAAATGGAGCGCAGCGCATCGGTTCCCGGTGCGCTGTTCTTTTATGGCTCAGGCGCGCTTGTTCACTTCAAAGAAGCGTTTGAGAGGCGGGAAACTCATGGCGGCCTTGCGGCACACCAGATACTCGCTGGCAATGTCCTTGCTGTCCTTGATGGGAATGCTCTTCAGCCTTGCGTCTGGGGTGAGTTCCCGGTGCAGCACAATGCCGTAGCCAAACCCTTGAGCTGATGCTTCCTTGACGGACTCACGGCCAAAGATTTCCAGCGCGATGTTGGGTCGGACGCCCTGTTTGTTGCAGGCATCCAAGAAGGACTGGCGGGTGTAGGAGCCCTTTTCGCGCAGGACCATCGGCAGTCCCTCCATTTCTGCAATCGATATTTCGGCGAGATGGCTCAAAGGATCATCAACGCGCATAAGAACATGCAAGGTTTGACGGGCGAACAGCTGATAGTAGTAGTCATCGGAGGGGTTGTTGATGCCGATGCTGATCAGATCGACCTGATAGTCATCCAACATGTCAAAGAGCGTTGAGGTGTTGGCTGCATGGAACTCCAGCGGCACGAGCGGATCGACCAGCTGAAACTTGCGGGCGGCGGTGAGCACCAGCTGAGGTGCCGTATAGCCAATGCGAAGGGGGGCGACTGTGTTGCCGACGGCGTACTTCACGGTGTCCAGAAGGCGGCTCGTTTCGTGAAGCGTGTTGCGGGCCGCGCGCTCTACTTTCTTGCCCGGAGTGGTGAGGAGCATCTTGCGACCGATGCGACGAAACAGGGCGGTGCCCATTTCTTTTTCGAGGGTTTTTATCATGTTTGTGACAGCGGGCTGGCTCACGCCCAGCTTTCGCGCAGCACCGCTGACGCTCTCCTCGTCAATTACCGCAATGAATACCTGAAGTTGGCGAATGGTAGGTGCCTGAGCTGCTCTCATGAATTCGGCTTATCTCAATCTATAAGGTCATGTTATGCTTTTATAGTAACAATAATATTTGTCATTCGCCTTTCGCAAGCGGTCCCTATGTGTTTTTGCGGCCTCGGTCTTACAAGGAGGAATGCCGCAATGAAATACCTCGTTTCCGCAAGTTTGATTGTTCTTTCATCGGCTGCCATGGCTGCCGAATGCCCGCAGATCACAGTGGCTGATGCCCAGGATCTGGCTGGCAAGTACCCGCAGCAGTTCGAACTGGTTGAATTTGAATCAGCAGCCAACTGCGAGCTGACTTTCTCTCAGAACCCTGAAATCGAAGAGCTGAACGCTCGCATCATCGGCAACAAGGACCTTGCGCCGGTTGAGCAGCGTTTGCCGGAAGAGCCACTTGTTGTGGCACCTTACCAGCAGATCGGGAACTACGGCGGCGTTCTGGACGGCATGTCCAACGCGACCGAAGCGGGCTCCTCTGACCTTCTGTCTGTTCGTCACGTGAACCTTGTTCGCTTTTCAGACGACCTCGTGACCATCGTTCCCAATGTGGCCAAGGACTACAAGTGGAACGACGACTACACCGAGCTTACCTTTACCTTGCGCAAAGGCCACAAGTGGTCTGACGGTGAGCCCTTCTCCGCCCATGACATTGCGTTCTGGTACAACAACATGACCATGGATCCGCAGGTCGTTGAAAAGCCGAAGGATCTCTGGAGTGCTGGCGGCGAGCCGATCGAAGTAATTGCAACCGACGACCAGACTGTGGTCTTCAAGATGAAGGCTCCGAAGCCAGGCCTTCTCTCCGCGCTGGCAACCAACTACGCGCAGCCGTTCCAGCCGAAGCACTTCCTCGGCCAGTTCCACCCAGCCATCAACCCGGAAGCGGATGCACTGGCGCAGGCTGCTGGTTTCGAAAACGGCTATGAAGTCATCAACTTCTACTATGGCGGATCTGACTGGAAAGACGTTCCGTCCCCACTCCTGAAGGATGCTTCCAAGGTCGAAAAGCTGCCGCGCGCAGTTGTGCCAACTCTGGAAAGCCACGTGGTTGTTGAAGACACCACTGAAGGTCGCCGTGTTGTTGCAAACCCATACTTCCATATGGTCGACACCGCCGGCAACCAGTTGCCTTACATCAACGAAGTGAACGAGTCCTACGTTTCTGACAATGAAGTGCGTGTTCTCAAGCTGGTCAACGGCGAAATGGACTACAAGTCTCAGTCCGTGAACCTGCCAGACGCACCGACCCTTCTGGATGGTCAGGAAAAGGGTGACTACACCGTTGAACTGCGCCCAACCATTGGCCTGCCAACCTTCTCCTTCAACGTGACGTCCACGGACGACGACAAGCGGGCAATCTTTGGCAACAAAGACTTCCGTCTTGCCATGTCTTACGCGATCAACCGTGATGAGATCAATTCCGTTGCCTACTTCGACCTCGGCGAGCCAATGGCCTACATCGCGTTCGATCCGGCTCCAGAGTTTGCAACGCCAGAGCAGCGGAAGTTCGCAACCGAGTTCGACCCGGTCAAGGCGGGCTCCATGCTGGACGCGATCGGTCTGGTGGACAAGGACGGCGACGGCTGGCGCGACCTGCCATCTGGCAGCAAGCTGACCTTGAACATGCAGTTCTCCACGCAGGGCGTTCCGACCACTGTTGCTGAACTGGTGGCTCAAGACTGGTCCAACGTTGGCGTACAGACCACCATAAAGGAAGTTACTTCCGATGAATACCGGTCGGCTCAGTCCGCGAATGAACTGGATGTTCTGGCATGGACCAAGGGGCAGCCGATCCCTGTGATTCAGGGCACGGCGAAGGACTTCATCGTTCCTTTCGATGACTTCTTCGGTCTGCGCAACGGTATGCTCTGGGCTCAGTACAAGGACACCAACGGTGCTGAAGGCATGGAGCCGCCAGCATGGACGAAGGAACTGGAAGCCAAGATCACCGAATGGCAGTCTTTGGTTCCCGGCACGGATGCCTCCAACAAGGTTGGCAACGAGATCATCCAGATCTTCCACGACAACTTCCTGATGATCGGTACCGTGAAAGCTCCTGCACCAATCTACCGCTCCAACAAGCTGCAGAACTTCGAAACGCCGAAGACGTCTTCCTACGACTACTACCGCACCTATCCATACCGCGCTCAGCAGTGGTTCCTGAGCGAGTAAGCGACGTAGTCCTTTGAAAACTAACGGCAAGGGCGATCACAGGCGATTGCCCTTGCTGCCTCACAGGAGCGAAAACATGGCAGCATTCCTGAAATTTGTCGGAATCCGATTAAGCGCCGCCGTCGTGACGATGTTGTTGGTGTCCTTGATCGTCTTCACTTTGATGGAGCTGGTCCCGGGCAACTGCGCAGAGCGCTACATCGCCTACAAGACAACACAGGGCCAGATGATCACCGAAGCCGACGTGTTGGCCGAGGAGATCCGAATGGGGCTCGACCGACCCTACCTGGAACGGTGGGCCAAGTGGGTGACCAACGCGATCCTCCACTTTGACCTTGGTGAAAGCTGCCTGTGGCGTGTGGATGTGACCCAACTGATTGGCGACAAGGTCGCGATCTCCCTTGGGCTGTCCTTCGCCGCGCTCATACTCACGTACATCATTGCGGTTCCGGTTGGCATCCTGTCCGCAAGCCTGCGGGACAGTTGGTTCGACAGCTCCCTGCGCGTTGTCAGCTATCTGGGCCTCGCCCTGCCTAACTTCCTTCTGGCGCTCGGCGTCATGCTGGTTGCTACCATCTACTTTGGTGACACCATGACGGGCTTGTTCAGCGAACAGTACCGCGATGCCCCGTGGAGCCTTGCCAAGTTTGGCGACATGATGAGCCGGGCGTGGCTGCCGATCGTCATTCTGGGCTGGTCTGCCACCGCCATTCAGCTTCAGACCATCCGCGCGCTCATGTCCGACGAGCAGGGCAAGCTCTACGTGACGGCTGCACGGGCACGGGGCATTTCCGGTTCTGCGCTGCTGCTGCGCTATCCCGCCCGTCACGCCCTGGGGCCGGTGATCAACTCCATCGGGTTTGACTTGAACCGCATTTTCAATGACTTGCCGATTGTGGCTGCCGTTCTGGCGCTGACTGATGCAGGGGCGCTGCTTCTGGACGCGCTGGCCCGCTCAAACGACCAGCAATTGGCCGGTGCGATCATTTTGATCATGACCGCAACAATCGTCTCTTTGAATTTCATCACCGACATCATTCTCGCGATCATTGATCCGCGCGTACGCCGGGGGTTCTTCTGATGGGTCTTTTCTCTGCCAAAACCGTCAAGAAAGAAGACTACTACACCGCGTCCCAGATGCAGCTTGTCTGGGCCCGGTTCAAAAAGAAGCGCTCTGCCATGGTGGCGGCGGGTTTCTTGGTCTTCTTCATCCTGTGCGGGGTGTTCGCCGCCTTCATTGGCCCTTACGCGCCCACCGCTGCGGGCCGCAATGCGGATTACACCAATGGGGCACCGCAAGTTCCCCAGTTCTGTGATGACAATGGCTGTTCGTTGGTTCCGTTCATTCACAAGGTGGAACGCTACCGCGGAATGGATACGAACTTTCGCTGGGTAACACGCCAGACCGACGAGCGAAACTACATGACCTTCCTGCCGAAGGTGGAGCCCTACAGGATGCTTGGCATCCCGATGGAACACCGCCTGTTTGGCGTGGAAGAAGGTTTCATTCACCTGTTTGGCACCGATGCGGCCGGTAAGGACATCTTCTCACGTACGCTTCACGCCATCGGCATCTCTCTTGCGGTTGGAACAATCGGCGTTCTGATCTCCTTTGTGCTGGCGCTGATTATTGGCGGTGTTGCGGGTTACTTCGGTGGCTGGGTGGACACAGTGCTGCAGGCCTTGATGGACACGGTGAAGACGACGCCGACCATCCCGCTGTTCATGGCGCTCGCAGCCTTCATTCCAGACGAATGGTCTGCCGAGATGCGCTTTGCATTCATCTCCATGATCCTTGGCTTTCTGGGCTGGGGAACGTTGGCACGCCGTATCCGCACCCATGTTCTGGCGGAGCGCACCGCTGATTATGTGCTGGCTGCCAAGCTGTCATCCGCCGGTCCAGCCCACATTATCGGGCGTCATTTGCTGCCCAGCTTCACCAGTTACATCATCGTGGATCTGGTGATCTCGTTCCCCTACATGGTGCTCGCCGAAACCTCCCTCAGCTTCATCGGGCTGGGCTTGAAAGACCCGGTGAACTCGCTGGGTGTTCTGCTCCAGAACGTGACCAAGGTAGACGTGCTGCTCAACTACCACTGGTACTTCATTCCGGTGCCTATCTTCGTGGCCATCGTGTTGGCGTTTGTGTTCGTCGGCGATGGCTTGCGCGATGCGGCTGACCCTTACTCGGAGCGACACTGATGACCCTTTTGACCGTCAAAGACCTAGAGGTGAAGTTCGCAACTGCTGAGGGCGAAATCACCGCCGTTGACAAGATCTCGTTTGAGCTTGAACCGGGCGAAGTGCTTGGCCTTGTTGGGGAAAGTGGTTCCGGAAAGTCCGTTACCGCCCGTTCTCTGATGCGTCTCAACGCAGGCAACACACGGTATGGCGAAGGCTCCTCCATGATCCTTCGCAGTGGTGAGGAGGAAGTGGACATCCTTCGCCTGAAGACGCCAAAGCAACTGCGCAAGGTGCGCGGGGATTTGGTCTCCATGATCTTTCAGGAGCCCATGGCGAGCTTTGCGCCCGCCATCACCATTGGCAAGCAGATGACCGAGCAGCTGATGCTGCACCGGAAAATGACCAAATCAGAAGCACGAGAGCTTTCCGTTGATCTGCTGAACCGGGTTGGCATTTCTGAAGCTTCAAAACGGTTCGATCAATATGCCTTCGAACTGTCCGGCGGCATGCGCCAACGCGCCATGATTGCCATGGCGCTTTCCACCAAGCCGAAGCTGCTGATCGCCGATGAACCCACGACCGCTTTGGACGTGACCATTCAGGCGCAGGTGATTGATCTCATGAAGGAGATTGTCGCTGAGTTTGGCATGGGCATCATCTTTATCACCCACGATCTGGGCGTGATTGCCCAAACCGCTGACCGGGTGGCGGTCATGTATCTGGGCAAGATCATCGAAACCGGCCCTGTTCGTGAAGTGATCCGCAATCCGGCGCACCCCTATACGCAGGGCCTGCTTAATGCGCTGCCGAAACTGGAAAATCTGGACGCGCCGCTAACGCCAGTGCCGGGCGATATTCCCAGCCCGTTGGAGCGGCCTAGCGGCTGCGTGTTCCATACGCGCTGTCAGCGCGCCATCGAGGGCAAATGCGCCCAGATGGTGCCGCCTGAAGTGCAGGTGGTGGCGGGACACACCTCAGCCTGTTTCTTGAGTGAAGAGCGCCAAGGAGTAGCGGCATGACCGACAAGAAAGTCGCGGTTTCCATCAAGGACCTTTCGGTTGAGTTCTCCATCGGCAAGTCAATGTTTGGCAAGCCGCCAATTCTGACGGCTGTGGGCGGTGTGTCCCTCGACATTCCGCGCGGCAGTTTCTTTGGTCTGGTGGGCGAGTCCGGTTCCGGCAAGACCACTCTTGGCCGCGCAACCCTTCATGCAGCGCCAATTTCAAAGGGCAATATCACCTTCACGGACAGTAAAGACCGTGTTTTTGACCTCGCTAAAATGGACCGCAAGGAAGAGAAAGACTTCCGCCGACGCGCGCAATTGATCTTTCAAGACCCTTACGCTGCACTTAGTCCGCGCATGACCGTTCGGGACATCATCGCCGAACCGCTGGAAGTGATGAAGTTGACCAAATCTCGCGCCGAAACCGACGAGCGTGTGCGTGAGATTGCGGCCCGGTGCCGCTTGAACGTGGAGCATCTACGCCGTTTCCCCCATGCCTTCTCAGGGGGGCAGCGTCAGCGCATATCCATCGCCCGCGCGCTTGTAACTCAGCCGTCCTACATCGTGGCGGATGAGAGTGTGGCAGCGCTGGATGTGTCCATTCAGGCGGACATCTTGAACCTTCTGAAGTCGCTTCAGCGCGACATGGGGCTGACCTTCCTGTTTATCAGCCACGACCTTTCCGTGGTGGCGCACACCTGTGACACGGTTGCCGTCATGTATCTGGGCAACATTGTTGAAGTTGCGCCGCCTCGCAAGCTGTTTGCAGCGCCGCGCCATCCCTACACCCAAGCGCTGCTCTCGGCGATCCCGTCCTTGGATCCTGATCACCAGAGCACGGCGATCAAGCTCAAGGGCGAGATCCCGAGTCCCGTCAATCCACCAGCGGGCTGCAAGTTCCATACCCGCTGCCCGCACGCAACCGACCGTTGCCGCGTTGTGGAGCCGATCATGCGCGGTGATGCGGAGCACAAGGTGGCCTGTCACCTGGTTGACCTGCCCGTTCTGGCTCAAAGCACAGCAACGCAATCGGTGAGTGCATGAGCAGTGCAGTGCTGAAAGTGGTGAAGCCTCACGAGGTGCAGGAAGCTGAACAGCTGTTGCATGCGGGGTTTGCTGAGTATGCCCGAGGGGCGGGCCGTTCCCAAACCGGCCCGTACCCGTGGCTGGCGGATAGTGTCGCCCGCGAAATGGTTCTGTTCTGGAAGGGCCGCGCGGGTATCGTTGTTTTGGACGAGGGGACAGCAGAGGGCCGCGTGACGCTCTCCATGTTCGCCCTTGCGCCCGACCAACAGGGTACCGGGCAAGCTGCCCAGATGATGGCGTCCGTGGTGGACGAGGTTGCGGCGCGCGGTTTCCATGTTCTGGAGCTGTACACGCTGGAGCAATATGGCCACCTGCGCCGCTTCTATGAGCGGTTGGGGTTCGTGCTGGAACGCAAAGGCCGACACCCAACCCAAAAAGACGATCTCACGAGAATATTCATGGCGAGAAAAGTGACTGAAAACGGCAGTGTGAAGCCGCTGTTTCAGGAGGCAGGTGAGTAATGCAGAAGCGCCCAAACATCTTGTTCATTACAGCAGACCAGTGGCGCGGCGACAGCGTGGCCTATGCGGGAAACCCGGTGGTGCAAACGCCGAATGTGGACGCGCTGGCGGGCGAGGGACGTGCCTTCCTGCGCCACTATGCGGCGGCTGCACCGTGTTCGCCAGCCCGTGCGGCCATGTATACCGGCCTTTACCAGATGAACAACCGTGTGGTCGCCAATGGCACACCGCTGGACAATCGGTTTGACAACTTCGCAAGGGCTGCGCGGCGCGCCGGTTATACGCCAACGCTTTTCGGGTATACCGACATTGCTGCGGACCCGCGCACGCTAGACCCCAATGACCCGGCCGGGAAGACCTACGAGGGTGTGCTTCCGGGATTTGAAGTGGAGCAGGCGCTGATTGGCGATGAAGCGCCATGGAAGGCTTGGTTGCGCCGCCGGGGGCATGCAAAGGAAGATGTGAGCCAGCCGTACCTGCTGCCGAAGCAGGAAGGCCGCACCATTCCAAATGGCCCGGCCGTATTCTCCGCCGAAGAAACTCAGACGGCCTATCTGACTGAGCGCTTTATGGAGTGGTTCGATGAGCAACCGGCTGAACGCCCATGGTTTGCGCATCTCTCCTACATTCATCCGCACCCGCCATTCGTGGCTCCAGCGCCTTACAACGACATGTACGCGCCGGAAAACGTGCCGGGCTTCAAGGGCACTGGCCGTGATGATCTGGTGGCGGCGTCGCATCCGCTTGTGGCGCTCATGCGCCGCAAGATGAGCGCTAGTGATTTTGTGCCCGGAACCGAAGGACTGGTTGAGGACCTCGGTGAAGAGGATCTGCGGCGGATCAAGGCGGTTTACTATGGCTTGATCACTGAAGTGGATGCGCAGCTTGGCCGCCTGTTTGATCATCTGAAAACCATGGGCGCCTGGAATAACACCGTAATTGTGTTTACCTCCGATCACGGCGAGATGATGGGCGACCACGGTATGTTGGGCAAGGGCGGCTTTTACGATCAAAGCCAGCATATTCCGCTGATCATCAAGGTGCCGGGCATGGCACCGCAGGCCCCGTGCAAGGCGATGACTTCTGCCGTCGATCTGTTCCCCACGCTGCTGGAGATGACGGGCATTGAGGCGAAGAACGCGCTCGACGGGCAATCCCTCATGCCGCTGATGGCGGGTGAGACTCCAGTGGGCTGGCGCGATGCGGCGCTGTGGGAGTTTGATTTCCGCTACATGGTCGAGCCGGGTTGGCTGGACACGGAAGGTCGCCGGGTGACCGATTATCAGCTGATGGTGCGCCGTGATGAGCGTTATTTGCTGGCGTATTCGCCCTCCGTTCCTCCGGTGTTGTTCGATCTGGAAACCGACCCTGATTGCACGGTGAACCTGTTTGAAACCCCGGAAGGTCAGGAGATCGCGTACCCGCTTCTGGAAGCCATGATGACGGCGCGTATGCGGGCGGCGGACGATTCCCAAAGCGCAAACAACGTTTTGCTCAAGTAGGCAGCAAGCAACTCGAATACCGGACGCGTGCGTGACGGGACGCTTTTACGCGGATGGGCGGCTATTGCCGCATGGAACTCAAAACAAGGACAAAAAGAATGTTGGAAGAGGCTCGGGAAATTGCGGCGGTGGCAGCTGACAAGGCACGTCACTACTTCCGCAAGCCCGTCCGCATTGAGGTCAAATCTGACCTCAGTCCGGTAACCGAAGCAGATCGATCCATTGAAGACGAAGTCCGGGCCCTTCTTGCCTCAAAGTTTCCGGAGCATGGCATCTTTGGCGAAGAGCAAGGCATCGAAGGTGGTGACCGCGACGAGATGTGGATCGTGGACCCTATTGATGGCACGCGCTCCTTCATGACGGGCCATCCGCTCTTCGGCTTCTTGCTGGGACACCTGCACAAAGGGCAGCCGGATGTGGGCGTGATCTGCATGCCGGCGCTGGAAGAGGTGTTTTCCGCAAAAAAGGGCGGCCCTGCTGAGCTGAACGGCGAGGAAATCTCATGCTCGGGGCAGACCGATCTTTCTGAGGCGAACATCTACATCAACGAAGGTGAACGGCTCTACCGCGATCGCCCCGAGGTGTTCGAGCGGCTGCTTTGCGTGGGCAAGAACCGCCGCTTGGCCTTTGACTGCTACCCCCACGCCTTGGTCGCAGCGGGCTATGTGGATGCGGTGATCGACTACGGCCTTGAGCCCTATGACATTCTGCCGGTGTGCGTGGTGGTGGAAGCGGCTGGCGGTGTGATGACCGACTGGTCTGGCAACGCGCTGGATGTGAGGTCGCGCGGGGCGGTGGTCTCGGCGGCAACGCCTGAACTTCATGCTGCGCTTTTGAAAGTACTCAACGAGACCTCTTGAGAATTGATGCCCGCTTCAGGGAGCGCGGGTGTTTTGCACGAAAAGGAACAAGAACATGAGCGATAACAGACTGAAAGCGCCACAGCTTGGTGAGCCCTATCTGCTCACCCCGGGTCCGTTGACGACGTCTTTCACTGTGAAGGAGGCCATGCTGCGCGACTGGGGCAGCTGGGACGACGATTTTCGCGCCATGACCCGTGATCTGCGCGAGCGCCTTTTGGCGCTGCTCGGCGAAGGCAAGGACGCGTTTGACTGCGTACCCCTGCAGGGCAGCGGAACGTTTGTGGTGGAAGCCATGCTGGGTTCCTTCATCCCCAAGGATGGCAAGGCACTGGTGCTGGCAAACGGGGCATACGGCAAGCGCGCGGCGCAGACACTTGACTATTTGGGCCGTGACTACACCCTGCTGGACAAGGGAGACTATCTGCCACCACGCGGGCCTGAGGTCACCCAGATCCTGAGCGAAGATCCGGCGATTACCCATGTAATTGCTATCCATTGTGAAACCAGCTCGGGCATCTTGAACCCGATCAAGGAAATCTCCGAGGCAACCTATGCCGCAGGCCGCAAACTGCTGGTGGACAGCATGTCCGCGTTTGGCGCAATCGAGTTGAAGCCGGAAGACATTCGCTATGAAGCGGTGGTTTCTTCGGCCAACAAGTGCATTGAGGGCGTTCCCGGATTTGGTTTTGTGCTGGCCCGCAAGGATGAACTGGAAGCGGCAAAAGGCAACAGCAACTCCTTGTCGCTGGATCTGCATGCCCAGTGGGCCCACATGAATAAGACCGGCCAATGGCGCTTTACACCGCCAACCCACGTTGTTGCGGCGTTCATTCAGGCCCTGAAAGAGCACAGGGCCGAAGGCGGTGTGCGCGCACGCGGGGCTCGTTATGCCAACAACCGTGACGTCCTGGTGGCCGGAATGCGGGAGCTGGGTTTTGAGACCCTGCTGGACAACCAGTGGCTCTCGCCAATCATCGTGACCTTCTTTTGTCCGGAGCATGAGAACTTCGACTTCACGCAGTTCTACGACCTGATGAAGAAGAAGGGCTTCATCATCTATCCGGGCAAACTCACCGTGGTGGACAGCTTCCGCGTCGGCTGTATCGGTCAGATGGATGAGCACGTGATGCGCGACGTTGTGGTGGCCGCTTCCGAAAGCCTCTCCGAGCTTGGTGTCACCAGTGCCGCGCCACCCGCTGCGGCCTTGAAAGAACGTGCCGCATTGGCTGCATGGCCAGTTCAACCCTAAGGAAGAGAAAAGATGACAAAGTTTAAAGCTGCCGTATTCGACTGGGCTGGCACCACCATTGACTTTGGGTCCTTTGCGCCAATGGGCGTATTTGTGAAAGCCTTTGAAAAATTTGGCATTAACGCCACAATCGAACAGGCCCGCGGCCCCATGGGCGCGCCGAAGTGGGATCATATTCGCGCCATGATGGATGTGCCTGAAATCTCCGCACAGTGGCAGGAAAAGTATGGCCGCACCCCAACGGATGCGGATGTGGATGAGGTCTACAAGATCTTCGTGCCGATGAATGAAGAGGTTGTGGTGGACTATGCCACGCTGGTTCCCGGTACCAGGGAAATGGTGGAGAGCTTGCGCGCCAAAGGCATGAAGATCGGCTCCACGACCGGCTACGTGCGTTCCATCATGGAGCGTGTCTTGCCTGTAGCTGCGGAACAGGGCTATAGCCCGGACAACCTGATCTGCGCCGATGATCTGGCTGAAGGTCGACCAGGCCCGCTTGGCATGTACCAGACGTTTGTTGATCTGGCCGTTTATCCACCGTCTGCTGTGGTGAAAGTGGATGATACGGCACCGGGTATCGCAGAAGGCGTGGCCGCTGGCTGTGTGACCGTTGGGGTCGCGCTGTCGGGAAATGCCGTTGGCCTGACGCCCGAGGAGCTGGCCGCGCTCCCAGAAGCAGACGTTGATGCCCTGCGCCAGAAGGCGACACGGATCCTGAAGGAAGCTGGTGCTGACCATGTGATTGATACGGTTGCCGATCTTCCAGCGCTTCTTGAAAAACTGGAAGCTGAATAGAGCAATCGCTTAACCACGATGATGAAGGCAGGAGGCAGTCCACGGGGCTGCCTCTTTTTGCAAATGCCAGGCTGGCAGGTGCATCCAGAAGCGTTGCAGGTCCGTATGGATGTGTGCGAGATTAGCGCAACATATTCAAAACACGCAGGAAACGGAGCCCGGTTTGCCGAAGATCGTCGATAGAGCCGAGATGCAGAACAGCATCCTTGACGCCGCCATGAAGGCATTCCGCGACAGCGGCTATCACAGCACGACCATGAATGACGTTGCAGGTGTGGCAGGGCTCGGCAAGGGCACGATTTACCTCTATTTCAAGAGTAAAGAGGCGTTGGCAACGGCGCTTGCGGAACGCCATTTTGCTGAGGCTGAAACTCTCTACATGAGGTCCGGTCAGACCGAGACCCTTGAGGCGTTCCTCACGGTTTTGCGAAAGGCGCTCTGCATCACGGATGAGCACGCACGCTCTATTCCGGTATTCTTTGAGGTTTTGGGCCCCAGTTTCGGATCAGACGCTTTTACGGGCAGCATCTCCGATTTCTTTGAGCGTCTTGGCCAGACGTACTCAGCAAAATTGAAGCTGCTGCAGGAAAAGGGGGAGGTGCGGTCCTCCATCGACCCTGATGTTATGGGACGGGCCTTGGCAGCTCAGGTTGACGGGCTTTTGTTGCATCGCGGCTTGTTCTCACTTGGCGAGGACCGGTACCATGCGATGGTCGAGAGTTCTCTTGAACTGTTCCGCAGCGGCTTGAAGTAACAGGCCGCTGAGGAACACTGGCGACTACCGCTAGGCCGGTTTTGGCGCTGAGGCTTTGCGCCCCGCCATCTGGCTGACCCAGATGCTTGCGAGCACAACCCCTACACCCAGCATCTGCACTGGTGTCAGGCTTTCGTCCAGCAGGACCCAGCCCAGAATGACGGCCGTTGTTGGGCTCAGGAAGCCAAGCGTTGAGACAGCCGATGGGGCAAGCAGGCCGACGCCGCGAAACCAGATGTAGTAGGTAAGCGCAGCACCGATAAGACCCAAATACGCAATGCCAAGGATGTTGGTGGAGGTCAGCGGCGGCAAGGCGGGCTCCATGAAATAGGCAAGGGGCAGCAGCAAGAGGCCGCCAGCGCTGAGTTGCCACGCAGTAAAGGTCAGCAAGGACACGGGCGGTTTCCATTTGCGGCTGAGAACCGTGCCGAACGCCATGGACAGTGCGCCAGCAAGCCCGGCGATAATGCCAATGGGGTCAAGAGCGGCGGATGGACCAAGCAACAACAACGCCACGCCGAAGATGCCACCTATGGCCGAAATCACAGCAAACAGAAAGATGGGTGTCTTGATGAGATAAAAGGCGATGAAGATGACGAAAAGCGGCTGCACGGCACCCACAATGGCGGCGACGCCACCGGGAAGCCGGTAGGCGGCGACAAACAGCATCACCCAAAAAATCGCGAAGTTGAATGCCCCGAGCAGGAAAATGCGCCCTACCCATTCGCGGGAGGGAAGGCGGCGCACCAGCAACAGGAGCAAGAGCCCGGCGGGCAGCGCCCGCAGGGCCGCCATGGTAACCGGGTAGCCCTGAGGCAAAAATTCCGTGGTTACATAATAGGTGCTGCCCCAAATTGCCGGGGCAAGCGCGGTTAAAAGAATGTCTGAGAGGCGAACCATCGTTCCTCTCCTTTTCTGTTTCTTGTGTTTCTGGTGCCGCCCTGAAATTGGGGGTGGAGCGGGCGGCACCAGTGCCCTGCAGCTAACCTTGTAATCCTGAGTTGTTACAGAGCCAGACGCATGTTGGCCAATAGCTGTTCGCGCAAGTCTTCCAACGGCGTGTTGATGAGACGCATTCCCGTTTCGCGCACGATGACGGTTGGAACCGAGCGCACATGAAGCTTCCGGGCCTGAAGTTGATCTGCGCTGACCGCTTCGGCAATTCGGTCACTTTGAATGTCGCGCTCCATCAACTCACCATCAAAGCCGATGGAAGCAGCCACATCCAAAACGGTTTTCGGGTCGGCAACATTGCGGGCATCCGTTAAGTGCGCTTGTTGGAGGGCATCAAACAACGCCCAATGGCCCTCCTGACCGCCTTGCCGTTCCGCTGCCTTGCAGGCTTTGGCAGCAACCAGGCCCCAAGGGTATTCGAAGGGCGCAGCGCGCATGGCAGCGATATTGATCCGCTCAGGCGTGTCCGAAGCGGCCTTGCAGGCTTGCCAATGGCCAAGGATTGTTTCCTTGGCCTCTGGCATGGAGCCAAACGCGGCAATCATCTGCTCTCTGGTTTCCTGCAGAACAAACGTGTGATGGATGATCTCCAGAGCAAACTCCGAGGACAGCGTGCGTAGGCGAGGTGACAGGTTGAAGCACCAGCCGCACACCACGTCATGGAAGAAGTCGAGTGTCAGCATGGGGCGGGCCATGGTTACACCAGTTCAGGCTGTTCAGTGACAGATGGAGTGGCCACCAGCCGTGCAGCTATTTGTGCGATGTGTGCGCCCTGAAAGCGAGCCCCGGCCAGATCGGTTTCTGTGGGCTGCAGTTCGCTCGCCCCGCCAGCGACAGTGCCTGCACCGTAAGGCGAGCCGCCGATGATGTGGTCAATCCGCGTTTGTTCCTGAAAGGTGTAAGGCATTCCGGCAATCAACATGCCCAAATGCTGAAGTGCAATCTGGAATGACAGGATCACGCTTTCCTGGCCGCCGTGTTGAGAGCCGGTGGAGGTGAAAATGCCGCCGACTTTACCAACCATTGCGTTGCGCGCCCACAAGCCGCCGCACTGGTCGATGAACTGCTTCATCTGTGCAGCCATGTTGCCGAAACGGGATGGGGTTCCGAAGATGATGGCGTCATAGGTTTCAAGTTCGGCAACAGTGGCCACGGGCACTTCGAAGTCTTGATAACCAGCGTTATGGCGCACCTCTTGCGGCACGGTTTCTGGCACCTGTTTCACATCAACAGTGACGCCTGGCACCTGGCGCGCCCCTTCTGCAACAGCTTGCGCCATGGTGTGGATGTGGCCGTAGCTGGAGTAAAACAGAACAAGTACTTTAGTCATAACACGCTCACTTGGTTGGTTGGGTTGTGATCTGTGCTGACTATGAGGGAGAGCTGCGGCGTGAATAACCGTGGGAAAGTGAGAGGACTTTTTACGAGGAGTAAAAAATCACTTAGGCGCTGAGTTCACTTTCCAGAAACTCGATGAAGGTGCGGGCCTTGGCATCTGCCGCCAGACGACTGGCCAACACGGCGTAGATGTTGCGCGAAGGTAATGAATATTCGGGCAAAACCCGTTCAAGAACGCCGCTTCCTTCCAAAGGAGCGGACAGGAAACTTGGCAGAGAGCCAATGCCCTGATTGGCAAGCAGCATATCCCGAATGAAGAGGCTATTATTGACACTCACTTCGGGAGTGACCAGCAGCGTCGTGCCATCGGCGGGGCCTTCCAGTTGCCACGTGTGTTCGTGATCGGCGAGGGAAAAGCCGAGCTTGCTATGAGCTGAAAGGTCTTCAGGGGAGGTTGGGCGGCCGCGCTCGGACAGGTATTTTGGGGCCGCAAACAGCGCTTGATCCGACCGACCAATTCTGCGGGCGATGAGGGAGGAATCGGGAAGTTCCCGCAGCACCCTGATGGAGATGTCGAAGCCGCCCTCCACCATGTCGACAACCCGGTCATCCAATGTGATGCCGAGATGAAGGTCGGGATAAAGCTCCCGAAACCTTGCTGTGATGGGGGCAAGAACGGCGATGCCGAAGGACAGGGGCGCATTGACGCGCAAGGTGCCTTTGAGCTGCTGCGCGCGGGCCTGAATGCCGGTTTCCAAGGCCTCCACTTCAGAAAGCAGGCGGCGGGCCTCTTCGTAGTAGTGGGCGCCGTGCTCGGTGAGCGTCATGCTGCGGGTGGTGCGCGTGAGCAGCACACAGCCGAGACTTTCTTCAAGCAGCTTGGTCTCTCGGCTCAAAATGGCGGGAGAAAGACCAAGATCCTTTGCGGCCTTTGAAAAGCTTTTCAGCTCCACAATCCGGCAGAAGGCACGCATGACACTGAGTTTATCCATAGTGAGTTTTCTTGGGCTTGAGAAAGGTGGCAGCTTGAAGGGGAGCAACCAAACGAACAGGTAGCACAGCCACTTAAGGAATGCCAAATGGAACGGCTCAATGGTGGTAAACGTGTGTCGCGTTAAAAGGTAGGCCCGTTTCGCAGCGTGTTTCACCAACGGCCACGGTCCAAATCGTCGTTTTGATAGGCTTTACCTGCGTAAGTGGATATCGTAATACCTCGCTATTACGCATTTTGAGCAGGCGGAAATGGTAGATCTGGGCGAAGCCCTCAAGGCAATCAACAATCCGGTTCGTATGGATATCTTGAAGTGGTTGAAAGAGCCACTCGAGAACTTCGATGTTGCGCGTCAGCAAGTGGATGCGGGCGTAGAGGGCGTTTGCGTGAGCCTGATTCAGGAGCGCTCCGGGCTGTCTCAGTCGACGATCTCTTCTTACCTGGCAACGCTGCAACGGGCCCAATTGGTTGTGTCAAAGCGCATTGGTGCCTGGACCTACTACAAGCGCGACGAGGAGAACATCGCCGCGTTTCTTCAACAGTTGAAGCGCGATTTGTAAGGAGCCTGCTCATCTTAGCTTAGATGTTGTCAGGCCTTCATTTTCGCTTGCGTGCACAGCACAATTTTCGCCCGGCATGATTGTTGCGATGCAGCAATTTTGTTGACATGCCCCTGCGGTATTCGTTATTCCTTCCCCTTAGGCACTACCTATGCGTCAGAGCTGCAAGCTGAACCGCTACAGTTGAGTCACGGCGCATCGCGCCAGACCGGGAGGAACTTGGACGATGCGGAATTTCTCGAAATCATCAGCCCAATTTGAACATGCGGATGGACGCTCAGCTGCCGCCAGCGGTGCGCGCGGCAAGCCTGTTGCCAAAATACAGGCACCTGCCGACATGGAAGGTGCGGCGGACGTGATCGACAAGGCGTTCAAGTCCAGCATTGCCCATATGACCAAAGGCCTGTCGCCAGCGGGCATGGCGACCAAAGGCTTTTCGTGGGCAGCACACTTGGCTCTTTCTCCCGGCAAGCAAATGTTGCTGGCGCAAAAGGCGCTGAAAAACAACATGCTGCTGTGGAGCCATTTGGGTGACGCAGCGATGGGGGCAAAAGCAGAGCCTTTTGCCAAGCCCCAAAACGGCGATCGTCGTTTCTCCAGCGAAGACTGGCAGAAGTGGCCCTACAACTATCTTTATCAGGCTTTTCTTCTGAACCAGGAATGGTGGCAGGAGGCGACCACCAATGTGGATGGCCTTTCCTCAAAAGACGAACGCGAGGTGTCTTTTGTTGCCCGTCAGTTGCTGGACATGTTTGCTCCTTCCAACGGCATTGCAACCAATCCGGAAGTGCTCAAGACTGCACTGAAGGAAGGCGGCATGAACTTTGTGCGCGGCGCAGAGAACTTCGCTGAAGATTTTGAGCAATATTCGTCGGGCAAGCGACCGGAGAGTCTGGACCAGTTTAAGCCGGGTGAAGCGGTGGCCGCCACCGAAGGCAAAGTGGTCTTCCGCAACCATCTGATTGAACTCATACAATACAGCCCGGCCACGGAAACTGTATATCCAGAGCCGATCTTCATCGTTCCTGCGTGGATCATGAAGTACTACATTCTTGATCTGTCTCCGGAAAATTCTTTGGTGCGGTACCTGGTCGAGCAAGGACACACCGTGTTCATGGTGTCCTGGCGCAATCCTACTGCGGAAGACCGCGAACTTGGCATGGACGACTACCGCCAGCAGGGCGTCATGGACGCGCTGGATGCCATCTCCACCATTGTGCCGGATCAGAAAATTCACGGCGTGGGCTATTGCCTTGGCGGCACCATGCTCTCGATCGCAGCAGCGGCGATGGCCCGTGATGGCGATGACCGTTTTGCCTCTCTGACCACGCTGGCCGCGCAAGTGGACTTTACCGAAGCGGGTGAGCTGATGCTGTTCATTCGCGACAGTGAAATCGCGTTCCTGAGCAACATGATGTGGGAGCAGGGCTATCTGGACGGGATGCAGATGGCAGGTGCTTTCCAGATTCTGCGGTCAAACGATCTGGTATGGTCTCGCCTCGTGCATGACTACTTGATTGGCGAACGCACTGGCGTGAACGACCTGATGGCTTGGAATGCGGATCTGACGCGCATGCCGTATCGCATGCACAAGGAGTATCTGACCAAGCTGTTCCTTCACAATGATCTGGCAAGTGGGCGCTATATGGTTGGAGACCGCCCAATTCATATCGCAGACATTCGCGCACCGATCTTTGCGGTCGGTACGGTGAAGGATCACGTGGCGCCATGGCGCTCCGCCTACAAAATCACCGCGCATCCGGCAACAGATGTGACCTTCCTGCTCACCAGCGGGGGGCACAACGCGGGCATCGTGAGCGAGCCGGGCCATCCACGTCGCCACTATCAGGTGCAGACCATCAAGTCTGGCGACCCTTACGTGGATCCAGACACTTGGCAGGCCCAGGCCCCAACCAAAGAGGGCTCCTGGTGGCCTGAATGGCACGCTTGGCTGGCCGAGCGATCTGGCGAGAAGGGCAAGCCGCCGACAATGGGCGCACCGCGCAAGGGCTACAAGGTGCTCTGTGATGCGCCGGGTGAGTACATTCACCAGCTGTAAAGCGCCGAGAGAAGGGAAGGGTTGGGCTAAGCCCTAGCCCTTTCACTTCGGCACTGAGGCGACTGTCAAGATTGCGGAGGCATCCAGTTTGTGGGCGTTCATCATTTCAGCGATCTGCTCAATTGCAGCACACAACGCCTCCCGATCCGCCTCCGAGCACTGGGCCAGTTCATCCTTGAAATCTTCGTGGAGCAGCGCGGGTGCGCTCTGCAATACCGCCGTGCCGTCGTTCGTCAGACGCGTGTGAACGATTCGCCGATCCTTGCCGGAGCGGTAGCGTTCCACAAGTTGTTTCTTCTCCAGCGCATCCAAAATTGTCACAATGGTAGCTGACGATAGGTCAGCATGTTGGGCAAGGGTTTTTGAAGTGACTTCTCCAAGATCATTAATCCCTTGCAAAACAACAATTTGCGGAATTGTAAGACCGCTGGCACGGGCTACTTCACGTGAGCGAAGATCAATGGCCCGCACGATGCGCCGGATCGATTTAAAAATCCGGTCTGAGTGTTCTATTGCCATGGTTCGAGTTCCGATAATTTGACCTCTAATGATTAGAGGCCTATGTAAAGCGCGTCAATCTGAATGTATGGAGGTAGAATTAGGTATGTGTGGTATTTGTGGTGAGTTTGTATTCGGAGCCGAAGTCGCGAATACCGCGCGTGTCGAGAGGATGGCTCACCAGATGGCGGCACGCGGTCCGGACGCCATGGGTGTTACCACCAGAGGCCGGGTTTCCTTTGGCCACCGACGCCTGACTATCATCGATCTGAGCGAGCGCGGCACCCAGCCCATGCAGGACCCGGACTTGGGCCTGACGCTGGTGTTCAACGGCTGTATCTACAACTACAAAGAACTGCGCGAAGAGCTGAGCGCCAAAGGCTATCGTTTCTTCTCCACCTCCGATACGGAAGTGATCCTGAAGTCCTGGGCTGAATGGGGTGACAAGGCTCCCGAGAAGTTCCATGGCATGTTCGCTTTTGCCGTTTACCACCATGAGTCCGGCGAGGTTCACCTCGTGCGCGACCGTTTTGGCATCAAGCCGCTCTACTATTCACAGAACAACGGCCGTGTTGCATTTGCCTCCACATTGCCGGCGTTGCTGGCTGGCGGTGAGATTGACACCAGCATCAACCGCATCGCCTTGAACCACTACATGAGCTGGCATGCTGTGGTGCCCGCACCCCACACCATTCTAAACGGTGTCAAAAAGCTGCCTGCAGCAACCATCCGCCGCTACGACCGCGACGGAAACGTTACTGATCGCGTCTACTGGGCGCCAAGCTTTGAGCGTAGCGTTGAGGATGAAGAGCGCAGCATGGAAGAATGGCGCGACATGGTGTTGTCAGGCCTGCGCACTTCTGTGGACCGCCGCATGATTGCTGACGTACCGGTGGGCGTCCTCCTGTCTGGCGGCGTGGATTCAAGCATGATTGTCGGGTTGCTGGCAGAGCAGGGGCAGCAAGGGTTGGCTACGTTCTCCATCGGCTTTGAAGCAGCGAACGGCGAGCGCGGCGACGAGTTCGTCTACTCTGATCTGATCGCCAAGCACTATGGCACAAACCATACCAAGATCTTCATTGAATCCAGTGAGATGCAGAAGCATCTGCCAGATGCTATCGCCGCCATGTCAGAGCCAATGGTGTCCTATGACAACATCGGCTTCTATCTGCTGTCCCGTGAAGTTTCCAAGCACATTCGCGTGGTGCAATCCGGGCAGGGTGCGGACGAGGTCTTCGGCGGGTATCACTGGTATCCAAAGATGGTTGGGGCCAACAGCCCGGTAGAAGCTTATATGGACGCGTTCTTCGATCGCTCGTTTGATCAGATGCGCGCGCATCTTTCCAAGGACTATTGGACCGATCGGGATGAGAGCCGCGCGTTTGTGGAGCAACATTTCGCGTTGTCCGGGGCGACCGACCCGGTAGACAAAGCATTGCGGCTCGACACCAACGTGATGTTGGTGGATGATCCGGTCAAGCGCGTGGACAGCCACACCATGGCATGGAGCCTTGAAGCTCGGGTGCCGTTCCTTGACCACGAACTTGTGGAACTCGCCAACCGGATTCCTTCGCGCCACAAGCTGGCGCATGAAGGCAAAGGCGTTTTGAAGGAAGCAGCCCGTCTGGTCGTGCCGAGCGAAGTGATCGACCGTCCGAAGGGATACTTCCCGGTTCCGGCACTGAAGTATCTGGAAGGCAGCTATCTGGACATGGTGCGCGATGCGCTTTCCAGTCAGTCGGCTCGTGAGCGCGGTCTGTTTAATCAAGGCTATTTGGATCAACTTTTCGCTAACCCAAGCGACCACATTACCAAGCTTCGTGGCTCGGAACTGTGGCAGGTTGCGCTTCTCGAAATGTGGCTGCAGTCACAGGAGGTATAAGGCATGGCTGATCAGGTGAACCACCGTCTCAAGGCTGCCTATGATCATCGTTTGCGCCGGATGCGTGACAACGCGATGCCGCATGAACTGCGAGAAGGCGAAGAACAGACGCTTGAGAATGTCAGCGTTGATTGCGGTTGGGGTAGTTTGATCCTCGGCAGTACCTTTATGGAGCCAGAGCCTCTTCTGGAGACAATCAGGCAAGAGCGACGTGACAGGCGCGATATCGCGTTTTACGTGCGCGATCCGCATGTGCTGATCGCGTCCGCGCCGCAGGAGTTGTTTCTCGACCCGTCTCACACCTACCGTTTGATGCTTGCCACGTATCGCGCGGGACGCAATCGCCGTCGTGGGTTCACGATCCGGCGCCTGTCTTCCCGTGAGGATGCCGAAGCGCTGAATGTGCTGTACGCGGCGCGGGGGATGGTGACCATCCCGCCGGATTTCTTCTGGGATGCCATGGACCCCAAGGTGCTGGCTGTGCTGGTTGCGGAAGACGATGACACCGGTGAAATCATCGGCACCGCGATGGGCGTGGACCACAATCGAGCGACGAAGGGCGGTGATCCCGGTTCGTCGCTCTGGTGCCTTTCTGTCTCCCCGCAGGCACGGCCTGCCGGTGTGGGGGAGGAGTTGGTGCGTCGCTTGGCAGAACTGTTTCAGGCCCGCGGCAACCCGCACATGGACCTGTCTGTCATGCACGACAACGACAAGGCCATCAGTCTCTATGAAAAGCTGGGCTTTACGCGTGTGCCGTTCTTCGCCGTGAAGCACAAGAATCCGATCAACGAGTCCTTGTTTATCGGCAAGACGAAGGGGCATGGCCTTAATCCCTACGGTGCCATCATCGTCAATGAAGCGAGCCGACGTGGCATTCACACGGAAATCATTGATGCAGAGGGAGGCTTCTTCAGCCTGACCCATGGCGGGCGAACAATCCGCTGTCGGGAGTCCTTGAGCGAGATTACCAGTGCTGTCGCTCTCTCCATTTGCGATGACAAGACAGTGACGCGCAGACTTGTCGAGCAGGTCGGCATTCATGTGCCGGAACGGTTGGGCAGTGAAGACAACGAGGCGATTGAAGAGTTCTTGACCCGGCATCGTGCGGCGGTGGTGAAACCGGCAAGCGGCGAGCAAGGTAAGGGCGTTTCCGTTGGACTGACGACCTTGGATGAGGTGAAAGCTGCCATCGAAACCGCACGGCAATACTGTTCTGATGTTCTCATTGAAGAGTTTGTAGAAGGGCAGGATCTGCGCCTTATCGTAATCGATTACCGTGTGGTGGCTGCTGCTGTGCGCAGACCAGCGGAGGTGACCGGAGACGGACGCAGCTCCATCAAGGAGCTGATTACGGCGCAAAGCCGCCGCCGCTCCGCCGCCACGGGCGGGGAATCCCAAATCCCGATTGACGAGGAAACGGAACGCTGTTTAAGCGCTGCGGGATATACGCTGGAAAGTGTGCCGGATGCAGGCCAAAGCCTGTTCGTAAGGCGGACTGCGAATCTGCACACTGGAGGCACCATTCATGACGTGACTGGTGAGACCAACCGCGAGCTGATAAATGCGGCCATAGAGGCGGCGAAAGCTATTGGTATTCCGGTAACAGGCATTGATCTGATGGTGAAATCACCGCGCGAGCCGGAGTATCGCTTCATCGAAGCCAATGAGCGTCCGGGTCTTGCAAACCACGAACCACAGCCAACTGCAGAAAAATTTATCGACTTTTTGTTTCCCTTGACCAAAACTTCAATCGAGACGGCTCATCAAGCGAGGGATACGTGACGAACCTTCCAGTGATCGACCTTGAGTATTTGGCGGCGACGCTCAAGGATCTGCTGCATCTGCAAAGCCCGACCGGTTATACAGATGAAATTGCGCATCGGGTTGGTAAAGAACTCGACCGGCTGGGGATTCCCTATCAGCTCACCCGGCGTGGGGCGATCCGTGCCCGTATCAAGGGACAGGCCAGCAAGCCCGCGCGTGCAATGGTTTCCCATCTCGACACGCTCGGTGCTCAAGTCAAATCCTTGAAGGAAAACGGTCGCTTGGAGCTGGTGCCGATCGGACACTGGTCTGCCCGTTTTGCAGAGGGCGGCCGGGTGACACTGTTTAGTGAGCGCGGTTCCTACACAGGAACTGTCCTTCCGCTTCGCGCTTCAGGACATACCTACAACGACGGCGTCGACACCATGCCGATCGGTTGGGATTATGTGGAACTGCGGGTAGATGCCTATGCCAACACCGCCAGCGATTTGGAAAAGCTTGGTATTGAGATAGGTGACTTTGTTGCCTTCGATGCGCAGCCGGAGTTCCTGGAGAACGGGTACATCGTCTCTCGCCATCTCGACAACAAGGCCGGGGTTGCCTTGATGTTGGCGGCCATGAAGGCGCTCGTTGAGTGCGACCGAAAGCCGACAGTGGATGTTTATTGGCTCTTCACAATCGCCGAAGAAATCGGTCACGGCGCTACGTCCATCTTGACGCCGGAAATTGCTTCCATGGTGGCTATTGATAACGGCACCACCGCGCCGGGGCAGAACTCTGCCGAGTTCGGGGTGACGATATCCATGGCAGACCAGACAGGTCCGTTTGATTACCACCTCACTCAAAAGCTGGTGCACCTCTGCAAGGAGCATAACATCAAGGTACGTAAGGATATTTTCCGTTACTACCGCTCTGATGCGGCCTCTGCCGTGGAAGCGGGCGCGGATGTACGCACGGCACTGGCGACCTTTGGTGTTGATGCCAGTCACGGTTATGAGCGCATTCACATGCATGCTCTCCGGTCTTTGGCGGAGTTGTGCGTGAGTTATGCGCTTAGTCCGGTGGAAATTGCCCGCGATGCGCGCGAGTTTGCCAGTATCAAGGGCTTTACCCACCAGCCAACTGGTGAGGCGGATCAAGAACTTGTGCCCGAGGTCAATGAGCCGGACAAGCTGGCTGCGGATGCTCAAAGCTAGGCGGCTCAGGCTGGTCGCCTAGGGGGGCAAATCGAGGGGGAGCCGATGCAAGACGCATCTTTTGGGCGATTGCTGGATGCCGACTTGGCTTTGCAGGTCCATGTTGGGGCGGCTGTTGCCGCCGTCATCTTCCTTCCCGCAATTCTGGGGCGCCGGAAGGGAGATACGCTGCACAAGCTGTTGGGATATAGCTGGGCTCTGGCAATGACCGTGCTTGCCGTCAGTTCTTTTTGGCTGCAAGGCCTTCAAATCGTTGGGCCTTTCAGTCCGATCCATCTGCTGTCCATCTACACGCTGATCCAGCTAACCCGTGCGCTCTTTCAGGCCCGGCGCAGGCAGATCGACCGGCATGGCAGCACCATGCGCCAGCTTGCGGCCTACGCGCTTGGCGGGGCCGGTGTTTTGGCATTCTTGCCTGACCGACTGATGAACGAGATGATCTTTGGCGGTAGTTGGCTGGGCTTTATTGGGGTGGGTGTCATCACACTTGCCGTGATCCTTTACGCGGCACGACGACAGAAGGCTATGGCTTAGCTGCTCTCATGAATAACGCACGGCTAACGGTTGCTGCGCGGTGGCGCTTCAGGTGCTGGTTCTCGGCCGGTCGCTTTGCGTTGGTTTTGCGTTGCTCTGAAAGAATTCAGGATCTTCTGAGCGTGGAACTGCGCTCAATCAGCTCAAAACCCAGATTGCAGTTTCTGTCCTCAACCGAGCCCGGTGATTTGATCTCGTCCAGGATCATCTGGATGGCGCGGCGTCCGATGTCATAGCGCGGTGTGGATACAGAGGTCATCTCTGGGACCATGTTGCGAGCGATCTCGATGTCGTTAAAACCGCAGACGCCAAAATCCGTCGGGACGGTAATATTCCGCCGTTGGGCCTCCATGAGAACGCCGATGGCCAAGTCATCGTTGTTGCAGAAAACGGCATCCGTATCCGGGGCGCGCGAGAGCAGCAGCTCGAACAGCTGGCGTCCCATGCCCACGTTGGAGGGTTGTCGTGTAGTTACTATGCGTGCCTCATCCATAATATCTGCTGCGCGGCACACATCCTTGAAGCCTTCCAGACGTGCTTGGGAGCGTGGGTCCATCCGGGCCCCCAGAAAGCCGGGTTTCTTGTAACCGCTATCCAAAAGATGTTGTGTTGCGGCTCGCGCTGCGTCACGATGCTCAAAGCCAATGGCCATATCCGCAGGCTCGGGTCCGAAGTCCATGATCTGAACCACCGGACAGGGCGCATTGCGCAGCAGGTCGCAAGCTTGTGCGGTTTGGTCAAAGCCAGAGACGATCAGACCTGCAGGCTTTTGGCGAAGGAAGACCCGGAGCAGATCTTCTTCTTTCAAGGCACTGTATCGGAAGTTACCGATCTGGACGAAATAGCGTGTCCCTTCAATGCCGTCATAAACCCCGCGCACCACATCGGCAAAAACGTTGTTGGTGAGTGAAGGTACAAGCAAGCCGATGGTTGAAGTCGTTTTGGACGCCAGAGCAGATGCCGCCGGATCTGGCGCATAGCCGAGCTTGGCGATGGCCGTCTCAACCTTTTTTCTGGAAGCTTCTGAAACAATTTCAGGGCTGCGGATCGTGCGCGACACTGTGATAGCGCTAACACCTGCTTCTTTCGCTACATCCACCAGCGTTATGCTGCCGGGAGACAGATCCGCATTTTTTTTCATAGCTAATACAAGGCCTAACCGTTCTGAAACATCAGTACGCAGTATACACCTTTGACAAATGATAGCGCAATCATTAATGTGCAAATACTCGCGTTGTTCAGGGGCCGATTCATAGAGTTCTTGGCGGACTGATCACTGAGGCACTTGTGGAGACCAGGGAGGAAAGACGACATGTTTTCCAAGATGAAACTAATGGTACTGGGTGGCGTTGCAGCCAGCTTGATGGCTTCAAGCGCTATGGCGCAGGAATATCTGTTCCGCATTCAGTCATCTGACCCCGCAGGCAACACCAACTATCAGCTCCAGCAAGAATGGGCTGAGATGGTGAAGCAGAAGACAGATGGCCGCGTTGAAATTCAGATGTTGCCGGTTGGCACAATCGTGGCGCATAGCGAAACACAGGATGCCGTTGCTGCGGGCATTCTGGATGGTCACTTTACTGACACCTCGTATTTCGCAGGTAAAGATCCAGCGTTCGGCCTGATCGCAAACCCAGTGGGAGCTTGGTCTTCGCCTCAGGAAATGTTTGACTTTATCAATACTGGTGGCGGCAAGGAGCTGATGAACGAAATGCTTCAGCCGTATGGCCTGCATTTCATTGGTGCAACGACACCGGGTCTTGAAGCGTTCGTCTCCAAGGTGCCGCTCGATGGCGTTGACGACCTGAAGGGCCTCAAGCTTCGCGCGCCGGAAGGTATGGTGCAGAAGGTTTTTGCGGCAGCAGGCGCTGCTCCGGTAAACCTGCCGGGTTCTGAAGTGTTCACGGCTCTGGACAAAGGCGTCATTGACGCTGCTGACTACAGCGCCTTTTCAACGAACCAGGCGCAGGGGCTGCACGACATCGCCTACCACCCTGTTTATCCAGGTTTCCACTCCATGCCGCTGGTTGAAGTCAGCGTGAACAAGGCAAAGTGGGACGCGCTGCCTGAGGAGCTGCAAAACGCGCTGACAGAAAGTGTTGTCGAGTTCTCTTCCTATCAGTCCAACACAATCAACGAGCGCGATCTGGCGGCTGTCGAAGAAGCAAAAGCTGCTGGCAAGGTAACCGTTCACGATTGGTCTGCTGAAGAGCGCGCAAAGTTCCGTTCTATCGCCCGCACCCAGTGGGAGGAAGCTGCGAAAGCCTCCGCAAACTCTCAGAAGGTCTACGACACTCTGATTTCTTACCTTGAAAAGAACGGCATGCTGGCAAACTGATCGCCACCTTGTGATCGTTCGTCCTTCCGGCGCCCCGCCGGAAGGACACCTTGAGGGCATGAACAAGGGGTGGTTGATATGTCCGAGCCTTCCGAAAAAAAAGAATTACTGCATCACGATCCCGATCGCGCCATCCCAGAAGCCGGCATCTTGGGTGCCGGGATTGTCAAGGTCGGTCTGGTTTTTGCCATCGGCATCGTGATTTCCGCGCTGATCCTGTTTTGGGAAGTGATCATGCGCTATGTCTTCAACGCGCCAACGGTTTGGGCGCACGAGACGGTTGTGTTCCTCAACGCCTCCGCCTTCATTTTCGGCGGCCTTTATGCGGCATCGCTGAACAAGCACATCCGTGTCGTGCTGTTCTACGACAATCTGAGCCCATGGCTGCGCCGGACCTTCGACGTGGTGATCTCAGGTGTTTGCATGATTGCCTCCGGCTTTTTTGCCTGGGCGGCATGGCAGAGTGTCAAGCGTGCCGTGTGGACGCCAACTGGCGACCTGCACTTTGAGACCAGCGGAAGTGCCTGGAACCCGCCGTTTCCGGGTTATCTGAAGGTGTTTCTCTTCTTCATTCTTATCGTTCTGGCGATTCAGTTTTTGGTGCTGGCGTTCAACTACGCGCGGCGCAAGGTAGCTGACTGATGGATATGTCCTTCCTTTTTGACCTGCAGTCCCTCGGCATCGAGGGTGCGACGCTGGCGATGTTCGCCGCGCTGTTGGCACTGCTTCTCACCGGCATGCCTTTGGCGTTCGTGACGCTTCTGGTTGCCTTGATCTTTGCTTTGGGCTGGTTCGGCCCCATGGCGCTGCCCTTGATCACAAGCCGTATCTTCAGCTTTGTGAACTCGTTTGTGTTCGTTTCGGTGCCAATGTTCGTGCTGATGGCAGCCATTCTCGACCGCTCGGGCATCGCCCGCGACCTGTTCGACGCCATGAAGGTGCTTGCTGGCCGTATCCGTGGCGGTGTGGCGATCCAGACCCTTCTGGTAGCGGTAATTCTGGCGGCCATGTCCGGCATTATTGGCGGCGAAGTGATCTTGCTCGGCTTGCTCGCTCTGCCGCAGATGCTGCGCCTGGGCTATGACCGCCGGCTTGCGATTGGCGTGTGCTGTGCCGGTGGAGCTCTTGGTACCATGGTGCCGCCTTCCATCGTGTTGATCATCTACGGCCTGACGGCAAACGTTTCCATTGGGGATCTGTTCACCTCGGCTTTCGTGCCGGGTCTCATGTTGGCCAGCTTTTATGCCGCATACATTTTGATCCGCGCCTACATGAACCCGGAGCTGGCCCCGATTGCCGAGCCAGAAGAGATCAGCGCACGCGAAAAGATGCGCCTGCTCAAAGGTTTGTTCCTTCCGGTTCTGGTGGTGATCTTTGTGCTTGGCTCAATCTACGGCGGGATCGCTTCGGTGACGGAAGCCTCTGCAATTGGTGTTATCGGCGTTACGCTCTCCACCATCATTCGTGGTGAGTTCTCCAGAGAGTTGGTAATCGGCGCAGCCAAGCAAACCTTGCGGACCGTTGGCATGATCGTGTGGATCGGCATTGGTGCATCAGCTCTGGTTGGCGTGTTCAACCTGATGGGTGGCATCAACTTCGTTTCCGGTCTGATCACTGGCATCTCCGAGGAGCCGATCATCGTGATCCTGTTCATGATGGCGATCTTGTTCGTGCTTGGCATGTTCCTCGACTGGGTCGGGATTGCGCTGCTTTGCATGCCGATCTTCGTGCCGATCGTGAAAAGCCTTGGCTATGATCCGATCTGGTTCGGTGTTGTGTTTGCTATGAACATGCAGGTGAGCTTCCTGTCCCCACCATTCGGACCGGCGGCGTTCTATCTGAAGTCCGTGGCACCGGATGACATTTCCCTTGGCGAAATCTTCCGGTCACTGCTGCCGTTCATCTGCCTGCAAATCCTTGCTCTCGCTGTGCTCATCATGTTCCCCGGCATCACGGGTCGCTGAGCCTGCTTTCAGCAGGCCAGTTCCCTTCGCCGGAAAGGAGTAGACAATGACAACAAGAACGCCCAAGAAGCCTCTGCGCTCAGAGGCGTGGTTCAACGACCTCAGTGACCCGGAAATGACTGCGCTCTACATCGAGCGGTATTTGAACTACGGCTACACACTGGAAGAACTGCGCTCTGGCAAGCCGATCATCGGGATCGCGCAAACTGGGTCAGACCTGTCACCGTGCAATCGCCATCACCTTGAACTGGCCAAACGGGTGCGCGAAGGCATTCGCGATGCGGGCGGCATTGTTCTGGAGTTCCCGGTTCATCCAATTCAGGAAACCGGCAAGCGGCCAACCGCCATGTTGGACCGAAACCTTGCCTATCTGGGTCTGGTGGAGTCTCTGTTTGGCTATCCGATTGACGGTGTTGTGCTGACAATCGGCTGTGACAAGACAACGCCAGCGCTGCTGATGGCGGCGTCCACTGTCAACATTCCAGCGCTGGCATTCTCTGTGGGCCCCATGCTCAATGGCTGGCACAAAGGGGAGCGGGCCGGTTCCGGATCGGTGATCTGGAAGGCGCGCCAAATGCATGCCGCAGGTGAAATTGATGGCGAGCAGTTCTTGCAGATGGCTGCCTCTTCTGCACCTTCCGTTGGCTACTGCAACACTATGGGGACCGCCTCCACCATGAACAGCCTTGCCGAGGCGCTTGGCATGCAGTTGCCGGGGTCTGCGTCCATTCCCGCGCCATACCGTGAGCGTGCGCAGATGGCGTACTATACCGGCAAGCGCATTGTGGAGATGGTGCGCGAAGACATGAAGCCTTCCGAGATCATGACCCGCCAGGCCTTTGAAAATGCCATTGCGGTGAACTCCGCCATTGGCGGCTCGACAAACGCACCGATCCACCTGAATGCCATCGCGCGTCAGCTTGGCATCGAGCTGACCAACGCAGACTGGGAGAAATTTGGCTATGAGGTGCCGCTGATTGCCAATGTGCAGCCAGCAGGTGAGTACCTGAGTGAGGATTTCCATCTGGCAGGCGGTTTGCCTGCGGTGATTGGCGAGCTCTTGCGCAACAACAAGATCCCGCACCCGTCTGTTGTAACGGCCACCGGCGAGACGTTCGAGAGCCTTTACAGCGACTGTGAAATTGAGAATACAGAGGTGATCAAGCCGCTGGATCAGCCAATGACGGCTCACGCAGGCTTCCTGAACATGACTGGAAACCTGTTTGATACGGCGATCATGAAAACTTCCGTCATCAACGACGAGTTCCGCGATCGGTACCTGTCCAATGCCGCTGACCCCTTGGCTTTTGAAGGCCCGGTGTTTGTGTTCGAAGGCCCGGAGGACTTCCACAAACGCATTGACGATCCCGCACTTGGCATTACGCCGGACAGCATTCTGGTGATGCGCGGGGCGGGGCCAAAGGGCTATCCGGGCGGCGCGGAAGTGGTGAACATGCGGCCACCGTCCTACCTGATCAAGCAGGGGGTACACACACTTCCTTGTATTGGCGATGGCCGACAATCCGGCACATCCGGTTCTGCGTCCATTTTGAATGCGTCCCCGGAAGCGGCGGATGGCGGCAATCTCGCGATCTTGATGGATGGGGACCGGCTGCGCGTTGATCTGAAGCTGCGAAAGGTGACGTTGCAGCTAAGCGCTGAAGAGATTTCAGCGCGGCACAAGGCGCTGGAAGAGCAAGGAGGTTTCGCTTGCCCGGACAGCCAGACCCCGTGGCAGCAGATCTTCCGTCAGCACGTGCGTCCTTTCAGCGAAGGCATGATCCTGGAGGATGCCGACAAGTATCGTGATATTGGCAACGCCATCATGCCGCGCCACAGTCACTGACCCGGCACGAACAAGAACAGTCTTGATAAATGAATGCGGCGCGGTCGGTGGATCGCGCCGTTCTCATGTTCACTCGGGCTGCAATGCGCTGCGGAACAAGTGGTCGAGGAACTTTGAGGCGTCGGTGAAGCGGTGCTTTGCGCGTTTGCCCATCAGCTTTGTGACCTGCACGTCAAAGTCTGCATAGTGCTGGGTGGTGGACCAGATGGAAAACAGAAGATGGTAGGCGTCCACATCGGCGATCTTGCCCGCCTTTGACCAGCTTTCGATAAGGGCCGCTTTCTCATCCACCATGGTTTTCAGCGGACCGGAGATCATCGGGCCAATACGCGGTGCCCCTTGCAACATCTCGTTGGCGAACAGGCGGCTTTCGCGAGGGTAGTCACGTGCCATCTCCAGCTTGCGCTGTACGTAGGCGCAGATCTCTTCAATGGGGTCCCCTTCTTCACGGACCTGATGAAGCGGATCAAGCCAGATATAGAGCATGCGCTTGATCAGTTCGGCGTGGATCGCTTCCTTGTTGTCGAAGTAGTAGAGCAAGTTGGGTTTGGACAGGCCAGCTCGTTCGGCCACCTGATCAATGGTGGAGCCGCGAAAGCCGTAGGCAGAAAAAACATCCAGAGCGGCAGCAAGGATCTTCTCCGTCTTTTCCTGTTGAATGCGGGTTCTGCCCTTTGAGTTCGCAGCGCGTGCCATGCCGGTTTGTCGTCCCGTTGGTTTGTTGTCAGGCCATATAGTACGGTGAAGTCTACATCCCGGTTCTCTTTATGAGAGCGTGACCAACGGTTGCAGGCCCAAAGTTGAACCTGCTGCACTCAGTCGCTCTCACCGCACAGTGACCTTTGAAGGAGCAAATAGCAGATCGTTCTGCCGCTGCCAAACGAACCTTCTGGGACGACCAAGGGTGAGGGCTCCAAGCTGTGCCCAACAGGGCAGGGCAACCCGGCCCTGAGAAGAGCCGGGTGCATTCGCGAAGGATCAGGCGGCGGCTTTCTCCTTTGCCTTCTCGTTGAAGACCGGGATGATCTTGTCGCCATAATCCGCGATGATCTTTTCCTCGTCGCCGCTGTCCAGATAGATGTTGAACTGGGTAACGCCAGCAGCTTCAAGCTCGTTGAGCTTGGCGATGTGCTCATCCGGCGTGCCCAGAACACAGAACTCCTTCACGATGTCTTCCGTGATGAAGTCCAGATACGGGTTGTCGCTCTGGCCGTGCTTGGAATAGTCGTAGCCGCGACGGTTCTCGATGTAGGAGGTCAGGCTGGACGGGATGTCCTTGTTGTCGGTGCCGTATTTCTCGACAATGTCCGCCACGTGGTTGCCCACCATGGCCGGGAACCAGCGCACTTTCTCAATCGCCTCATCCAGCGGGCCGGTGTGAGCTGGGGCGGCAGCCATGACACGGAAGCCGGACATGTCGCGGCCCTCGGCGTTTCCAGCCTCTTTTGCCTGATCGGCAAGCCACTTGCAGATCTTTGGTTCCGCGATTTGCAGGATGAGACCATCCCCGACGCGGCCTGCCGAAGACAGCGCCTTTGGACCGTACGCAGCGACCCATACGGGCAGCTCGTACCCGGTGGCCCAAGGGAACTTCACCGGCTCCGGACACTCGCCGTATTGCGCTTCGTCACCGCGCACCAGCGCCTTGACCACATGGGTGAATTCTTCAAGGCGTTTCAGCGGGGCGGGCTTCTTGCCCATGACGCGCACCGCGCTATCGCCGCGGCCAAGGCCAATGTCAAAGCGGCCACCCGACTGCTTGGCAAGCGAGCCGAACATGGACGCGGCCAGCGACCAGTCGCGGGTGTTCGGATTGGTGACGCAGGGACCGAAGCGCATCTTTGTTGTGTGCTCCATGCACATAGCCATGGCCATGTAGCTCTCACGCCAAAGAATGTGGCTGTCGTAGAACCAGCAATAGGTGAAACCGGCGTTTTCGGCCTGACGTACAAGTGCGCGAGCGCGCTCAGGCTCTACAAAGCCCTTAAAGCAAATCCCAAACTCCATAGTGCTACTCCTCTGGCAAGGTGTTGTTTTATATGGTTTTATCTAGATTTTCAGTGATCTGGCGCCCAGATCTTGATCCCGGCGTGGGTGAAGGGAACGGCCTTGGAAATGTTCTGGCGGATAAGGATGGGCGTGATGGCCTCAATGCAGCGTGCCGCCTGAGCGTTACCGGCGTTGTAGGTTTGCACCTCCAGTTTATCGACCAGCGCCATCACCTTCTTGCGAGCATCCAGCGAGTTGCCGCAGATGAGGATGTCGCAGTTGATCTTCCACTCCAGATTGTTGAGTGTGACCGCTGAAACGTTGTGCAGCGCGCCAATGACCGGGATGTCTGGGCCGAGCAGAGCTTGAGCCGCTTCGGTGGCCGAGCCTTCCGGTGGCATTTCCACGAGCTTTGGATCGTTGGGCGCAAGCGGAACCACGATATCAACGAGGATCTTGCCCTCAAGCACAGGCTTCAAAGCCTCAAGGGTGGCGTTGTGGGCTGAGAATGGCACGGCGAGAATGACGAATTCTTCCGCCGCTTCAGTTGCCGCAAGATTGTCCATGCCGGCAATTTCGGCAGAACCAGCAGGCAGTTTAGCTGCAAGCTCGCTCGCGATTTCCGCCGCGCGGGCCCCGTCACGGGAGCCGAGCACAACGCGCACACCAGCGCGGGCAAAGCGAAGCGCGAGACCCTGGCCTTGTGGGCCGGTGCCTCCGAGTATCGCAATGGTCATTTGAACATGTCCTCCTTCTGGGCGCGAAGCAGATGCGCCGCGCTGCTTGTTGTTTCCTGCCAGTCCAGCCCCCGGAACAGCACCACCGGGGTTTGGGCTGCTTTGCGAATGACGAGGCCAGAAGCGGCGGCAAGTTCGTCCGCAAAGGCGGGTTCGGTGACACTGAGCAGGCGGCCGTAGGCGTCTTCATTGCCTTGCTCCTTGATGGTTGCGGGTACGCCCGCAAGCCCGACGGCCACGTTGACCTGCCCAAGGCGCCATGGGCGGCCAAAGGTGTCCGTGATGGCAACACCGATCCGCGCCCGGAAGCGCTTTGACAGCGCATCACGCAGCGCACGGGCGCTGGCATCCGGGTCTTTGGGCAGGAGAATGAGCGCGCCATCCTCCCCAGTGTTGGACTCATCAACGGCGGCATTCGCCGACTTGAAACCGAGCCGGTGCTCGCAGATCATGGTGCCTTCGCGCTGCGCAGGGTGCTTGAAGGCTTTGACCACGGACTGGCTCTCGCGCAGGATGACCTCCACCTTGCGCGGATCCTTGTTAAGCATTGCAGCGTAACGGTGGGCCTCTTCCCCGGGCGTGACGTCGGCCATGTTCACCACACAGCCCTCAGCCTTTGAGAAGATCTTGTGCGCGGAGGTGATGACATCCCCGTCCACCAGATGCAGGCCCGCGCGTTCCAGACAATCGCCAATGATCTGGGGGAGGTTGTCCCCCTCATGGATTTCCGGGATGCCCGGAACTGCCGCCATCTGTAGGGTGCACAGCCCAGACTGGGGCGCGAACGGGTTGGGGATCGCTGAGTTCATGATGGTGACCTCACAACACTGCCAGTTGCACCTCGAACCGCCGCCGGTTTTCCTTCAGAGAAACCGGGCAGGTGGAGGGCCAGATCCGTTGAGGTGTCAATGTCCTGCGCAATGCCCGGTAACGGCAGAATGCGCGTGGAAAGGCCAAGGCGCTCTGCATGGGCAAGATGGCGGTGGAACGACTTGTTGCCGTATGCAAACGGCAGCGCGGTTGGAGGGGCCACCAGCAGCGCGTTGGTGCCCTGATCGTGCGCAGGACACAAAACCACGCTGCGCTCTGCCATCTCGCAGGAAAGCAAGCGGGTAAACTCGGCCTCATCATGATCAGCGATATCAGCTGGCACTACACAAAGCGTGTGATAGCCACAGGCGGCGGCCCACTGTGCTGCGGCACTTACTGCGCCATTGAGCCCCTCGCAAGCATCCTCTGGCAATGTGTAGGCGCCGTGAGCGCGGGCCAAATCAGCAACCTGCTCGCTGCCGGTGACAACAAGAAGATCGTAGCGAATACCTGACGTTTTCCGAAAGGCGCTGAAGAAGGCAAGTGTCTGTTTGTATAGGCCCATGGCAAGACGCTTGCGCGCTTCCTCCGGCAAGACGGTTGCCAGACGGGACTTGGCAAACTGCGGGTCCTTCATGGGGATGGCAATCAGCAGTCTTGATTGGGGGAGCGCCTGATGCGGTGTCATGGCAAGGCCTCCACATGGTAGCCCGACATGGCAAACCCATAGTCCAGAACCGCATGAGCAAGACGGATCTTGTCTTCTTTGGAGCGCATGAGGATGTCTTCGCTGAAGGCCGCAATGCCGAGGGCCTCAATGTTGTTGGCGCTGTCGGCGTCCTGCCGATCAATCACCAACGCATCGATGATCCGCGCATAATGACGGGCAATGCCGAGGGCGCTGGCCTCTAGCCCAAGGGATGCCATCATTCTGTCTGCAGGGCCTTTCACCACACCGCCTGCAATGATTGGGCTGACAGCAATCTTGCGGGCAGGGGCATTAAGGAGCGCCTCCTTTATGCCCGGAATTGCCAGAATGGGCCCAATGCTCACAAGCGGGTTTGATGGTGCGAAGACGATCAGGTCCGCCGCCTCAATTGCAGCCAAGGTTTCCGAAGTGGGCCTTGCCTGCTCTACGCCCTCAAACGAAAGTGCGCGTACTTCTGGTGCGCACCTCAGTTTGACGAAGTACTCCTGAAACGAAATAGATCCGTCGTCGGTCTGGACGCGGGTTTGAACCACGTCGTCGGTGGGCAGCAGAAGAGGAACTGAAACGCCAAGTGACGTGGCTATGTCTGCTGCGATCTGTGAGGGGCGATCACCCTTTGCCCGGCGCGCCGTGCGGTAAATGTGCAGGCCGAAGTCCTTGTCGCCAAGGAACATCCAGGTATCTGCGCCCAAAGACTTGAGCATTGTGAGTGCGCGGTCGCCCTCATCGGCAAGCCCCCAACCCTGCTGCCGATTGATGACGCCAGCCAGAGAGTAGGTCAGGGTGTCAATGTCTGGAGAGACCCAAAGACCATGGAAGGCCTCATCATCTGCAATGTTGCCGATGATCTTCAAGTCGATGCCCGCAATCCCTGCAAGGCCTTCTGCCATCTTGGCACCGCCGACCCCGCCAGCAAGCAGAACAACCTTGGGCTTTTCGAGCAGTTGGCAACACATCAGCTCATGCTCCTGTTGCAGTCTGTGGGGCGACTTCTGGGAACATCTCCAAAAAATCCAGTGGTTGATGCTGGGCCTTCCGCTCCACCAAAGGCTTCTGCTCTTTGGGGTTGTGATGCTCGAAGCACTCCAGCTCCCGGTAGACCGTGTTGCGCTGATAGGGGATGCGTCCTGCGCTGCGGATGATCTGCACCATTTCGTGGGCGGTGATTTCCTGACCATGGTCTGACCCCGCGGCTCGAGAAATGCTCTCGTTCATCAAGGTGCCGCCCAGATCATTGACGCCGTAGGCAAGCAAAGCGCGGGCGCGTTCCGCGCCGAGCTTGGTCCAAGACACCTGAATGTTTTCAATCCAGCCATGCAGCATGATGCGGCTCACCGCGTGCATCTTGTCCACTTCGTTGGCGGTCGGCCCCTGACGTACCTTCTCCGGGTTTTCCAGATAAAGCGGGCTGTCCGTATGAACGAAGCTGAGGGGAACCAGCTCCGTGAAACCGCCCGTGTCTTTTTGAATGTCGCGCAGCAAGGCAATGTGGGCGGCCCAATGTTCCGGACCATCAATGTGACCGTACATGATGGTTGCAGTGGTCGGAATGCCTACGCTGTGGGCGGCCCGGATGATCTCCACCCAGTTCTCTGTGCTCAGCTTGTTGCGGGTCAGTTGCCTGCGAATTTCCGTATCAAGGATTTCGGCGGCAGTGCCGGGCATGGAGCCAAGACCGCATTCTTTGAGATCCTGCAGGAAGTCGGCAAACGACATGCGCCGTTTTTGCGCCCCATACCAGACCTCATAGGGGGAGAAGGCATGAAGGTGCATATCCGGTAGAGCTGCCTTGATGGCGAGGCAGATATCCCGGTAGTAGGTGCCATCCATTTTCGGATGGAGGCCTCCTTGAATGCACAGCTCTGTTGCGCCCCGGTCCCATGCTTCCTGAGCGCGGCCCACGATCTGCTCAAGCGTTAGCCACTCTGCGTCCGCATCTTCCGTGCGTTTGGCAAAGCCACAGAACCTGCAGCCCATGTAGCATACATTGGTGAAGTTGATGTTCCGGTTGACAACGAAGCCAACCCGATCGCCATTGGTACGCGCGCGCAGGGCATCCGCTGTGCGCAAAATAGCCTGCAAGTCAGCGCCTTGTGCTTCAAAAAGCGTTTTGCCCTGCGCTTGGGACACTTCGCCGTCATCAAGAACCAGCTCCAAAGCGCTGCGCACGGGCGCGGACAGCCCGGCGGTGTCGACCCCAAGGCTTTCAAGGGAAAGGCTGTGCCGCGTGGATGCCAAAGGCACCACATTGTCAAAAGCGTAGGTCATTGGGTGCCTCCTGCAACCTGGTGGCGGGCAAGGCCATCGGCACGGGCCATGGCTGTTGCGCGGGACACCAACTTTTCATCAAGAAATTGCTGTGGTTTCTTCAGATAGGCGGGATAGACCGTGAGCCGTTCCTGCAGGGTGAGGCCCGCCTTGGCGCTGGACTGTGCAAGCCGGTCGATCTGCGGCCATTCGTGCTGGGGATTGATGTAGTCAATGGTGACGGGCGAAATGCCGCCCCAGTCATTGATGCCAGCGGCAAGATAGTCGGCGTGGCGCTTGTGCAGGTTGGGCGGTGCTTGAATGCTGATCGTGGGGGAAAGCATGAGGCGGGCCACGGCCAGCGTGAGCAGCATGTCATCAAGGGTGGGCTCAGGATGGTTCGCCATGGCGATGTCAGGCTTGCGCTGGAAGTTCTGAATGATGACTTCCTGTATATGGCCGTACTGCCTGTGCGCTTCGTTGATGGCGAACAGGGCTTCAATACGCTCTTCCCAGGTTTCGCCGATGCCGATGAGTAGCCCCGTTGTGAAAGGGACGCTTTTTTGACCGGTGCGCTCAAGCGTTCTGAGGCGTTGCAGGGGCACTTTGTCGGGGCAGGCGTAGTGCGCTTCCCCTTTTTTCGTCAGCCGCTTGCTGATGGTTTCAAGCATCATGCCCATGGAGGCGCTGACAGGACGCAGCTGATCGATCTCATCGTCTGCCAATGTGCCCGCGTTCACGTGGGGCAGCAGGGAGGTTTCATCCAGCACCAACTGGCACATTTCCGCCAGATAGGTCACCAAGGAGTCGTGACCGAGCATGTTCAGCGCCTTGCGCGCCTTCTCATAGCGCAGCTCCGGCTTTTCTCCGAGGCTGAACAGAAGTTCCTTGCAGCCTGCGGCCTCCCCCCGCCGAGCAACGGCCAGCACCTGGTCCGGCGACATGATGGTTGCCTCTGGGTGATCCGGATGTTTGACAAAGGTGCAATACGCACAGGTGTCCCTGCACATATTGGTAAGAGGTACGAACACTTTGCGCGAATACGTCACGGTATCGCCCCAGTGGGCGCGGCGTACTTCGCAGGCCGCTTGCATCAGTTCCTCTAGGACAGCTGGTGAGGCATCAGCGAGCATTTTCGCGTCATGAAGTGAAATCATAAATTTTACCTCCTGATAAAAAATTTATCGGTAGGTAAAAATCTGTCAACTCGGATTTCGTGATGCGCGCAGCAAGATGACCCTAGGTTATTGAAATGATTGAAAATAAAATTTTGCGCAATCAGAGTTCGAATATTACTGGAGAACAGCACAATGATATCGAATTGATCAAAAAGTAGAAGAATGATTAATGTATGTGCGACGGTTGAATATTTTTATTGCTTAAACGAGATTCGGGTCTGAAGGTGCATGATTCATTGACTGGCGACAGTGATTGATGCCGGTGAGGCTGCTCCAGCGAAAAAATTATTTGACCATAAGATAAAAATATATTCCCTTATGACGCTAGGTGATGCGCGGGGAGGGGCCTTGACCTTTATGCTCATTGAAGCGGATGGCAGCAAGTTGCATGGTCCGAAACGACAGATGATCATTTGCGGGAGCGAAAAATGCGAATCCGTTTCATCCATCGTGTTTTGTTCAAGGGGGAGCTGCCGACCCTACGAGAGTACATAATAATTCCGGGAGGAGGGTTTGTAGAGGGCTGAGATGCGCAAATTTTAGCGTATAAAGGCCAAATAATAACCATGCTTACCTGATTGAAATTCTAAATAAAAAACTTTGATGAGCCCAGAAAATGGGCGTTGATACGCAGAGCAGCGCCAATCTGATAAATCAGGATTGTTGACTAGACTGCAAAATCCATCAGAATTTATCAAATGGTCAAAAAAGGCCAGGAGGGGACTATGAGTGAAGCTTCCACATCGGCACCAAATGACTTGAGCGCATTCTGGATGCCGTTCACGTCCAACCGCCAGTTCAAGCGTGAACCCCGCATGTTTGTTGCTGCTGAGGGCATGTACTATACCACGGCGGATGGGCGTCAGGTGCTGGATGGAACCGCTGGGCTTTGGTGTGTGAATGCAGGGCACAAACAGCCAAAGATTGTTGAAGCCATTCAGAAGCAAGTGGCGGAACTGGACTATGCGCCCGCATTTCAAATGGGGCATCCGAAGGCGTTTGAGCTGGCAAACCGGCTGGCCGATCTGGCGCCGGGTGATCTGAACCACGTGTTCTATACCAACTCCGGTTCGGAGTCGGTTGAGACCGCGCTGAAAATTGCCATTGCTTACCATCGGGCCAAAGGGCAGGGCTCGCGCACCCGGCTTGTGGGCCGCGAACGGGGCTATCATGGTGTGAACTTCGGCGGCATTTCGGTAGGCGGGATCGTCAACAACCGGCGTCATTTCGGCAGCCTGCTGACAGGCGTTGATCACCTTCCGCATACGCATCTGCCGGAGAAGAATGCCTTTACCCGCGGAATGCCAGAGCACGGTATGGAGCTGGCTGACGAGCTGGAGCGCATTGTTGCGTTGCACGGGCCGGAGACTGTGGCGGCGTGTATTGTAGAGCCGATGGCCGGTTCGACCGGGGTGCTGTTCCCGCCGAAGGGGTATCTGAAACGCCTGCGTGAGATCACCAAGAAGCATGGCATTCTGCTGATTTTTGACGAGGTTATCACTGCGTTTGGCCGCCTTGGCGCGCCGTTTGCAGCAGACTACTTTGGTGTCCAGCCGGATATGATCACCACTGCAAAGGGCCTGACCAACGGTATTGTGCCCATGGGGGCTGTGCTGGCGAGTGATGAAATCCACGACGCATTCATGAACGGCCCGGAATACATGATCGAGCTGTTCCACGGCTACACCTATTCCGGTAACCCGCTGGCTTCGGCGGCAGGTCTCGCCTCGCTGGACGTTTACAAAGAGCAGCAGCTTTTTGAGCGTGCGCATGAGCTGGCCCCCTACTGGCAGGAGGCGTTGTTCAGCCTGAAGGATCATCCCTTTGTGATCGACATCCGCTGTGGGGGGTTGATCGGCGCGGTAGAGCTGGAGCCGATCGCGGGTGAGCCAACCCGGCGTGCCTTCAGCGCGTTCCTGAAGGCCTATGAAAAGGGTGTGCTGATCCGCACTACGGGCGACATCATTGCAATGTCACCGCCGCTGATCATTGAAAAGCACGAGATAGACACCTTGATCGGCACGCTTGGGGACGTCCTGAAGTCACTGGACTGACACTCTTTTTCGGTGGCGGGGAAACCCGCCGCCCAAAGCCGCACGCGACACTTATAACAACATCACCTTCCGACGCGTGCAGACCGTGAAAATCATCAAGACGAGGGGCGCGCGCACGGCTGCCCGTGACCACTCACGTTTGGGGGAGAGCAATGAGCAATCCAGGGTCCAACCACCGCATCGACGCAGACCGTCTATGGGACAGCCTGATGGCAATGGCCAAGATTGGCCCGGGTGTGCGCGGTGGATGCAACCGGCAAACCTTGACCGACGAGGATGCGGAGGGCCGCCGCCTGTTCACCAAGTGGTGTGAGGAGGCGGGCATGACCATGGCCATCGACAGCATGGGCAACATGTTTGCCCGTCTTGAAGGGACCAATCCGGACCTTGAGCCGGTCATGATCGGGTCGCACCTCGACACGCAGCCAACAGGCGGCAAGTATGATGGTGTGCTGGGTGTTTTGGCAGGCCTTGAAGTGGTGCGCTCCATGCGCGATCAAGGCATCAAGACCGAGCGCTCCATTGAAGTGGTAAACTGGACCAATGAGGAAGGCACCCGCTTTGCCCCGGCCATGCTGGCCTCGGGCGTGTTTGCAGGTGTGCACAGCCAAGAGTGGGCCTATGACCGGGAAGATGCTGAAGGCAAGAAGTTTGGCGATGAGCTGAAGCGCATTGGTTATGTGGGCGAAGAGCCTGTGGGCCAGCGCAAGCTGCATGCAATGTTTGAGTTGCACATCGAGCAGGGCCCTATTCTGGAAGCGGAACAAAAAGACATCGGCGTTGTCACCCACGGGCAGGGCTTGTGGTGGCTGGAAGTGACGCTGACCGGCAAGGACAGCCACACCGGCTCAACCCCCATGGGCATGCGCAAGAATGCCGGTCTGGGCATGGCCCGCATCACCGAGCTGGTGCACCAGATCGCCATGGAAAACCAACCGGAAGCTGTGGGTGCGATCGGCCATTGCGACGTCTATCCCAACTCTCGAAACGTGATCCCGGGCAAGGTGGTGTTCACCATCGATTTCCGCTCCCCACACCAGAACGTGCTGGATGGCATGAAGGCAAAGTTGGAAGCAGAAGCGCCGAAGATTGCTGCGGAGCTGGGACTGGGCATAGAGATCGCTGTTGTCGGACATTTTGATCCCGTGACCTTTGACCCAACGTGCGTATCCAAGGTGCGGGAGGCAGCCGAACGACTGGGCTATTCGCACCAGAACATCATTTCCGGTGCGGGTCATGACGCCTGTTGGATCAATCGACTTGCGCCCACAGCCATGATCATGTGCCCCTGTGTGGATGGTCTCAGTCACAACGAGGATGAGGAGATCACCAAGGACTGGGCCAAGGCGGGGGCCGATGTTCTCTACCATGCGGTGCTGGAAACGGCTGGCATCGTCGAGACAGCCGAGCTTGCGGAATAAAAACAGGGCGCTGCTCTCCCGAACGCGGGATGAGACAGCGCCCTTTCCATAGAAGGAGGGACAACAATGACAACAGTTATCAAGGGCGGCACGATTGTAACCGCTGATCTGACCTATGAGGCGGATGTTCTGATTGAAGGCGATCGCATTGTTGAGATTGGCGAGAACCTGACCGGCGATACGGTGCTGGATGCCAGCGGCTGCTATGTGATGCCGGGCGGGATCGACCCCCACGTGCACCTTGAAATGCCCTTCATGGGGACTTTTTCTGCGGACAATTTTGAGAGCGGTACGCGCGCAGGCCTTGCTGGCGGAACGACCATGGTGGTGGATTTTTGCCTGCCCACCCCGGACCAATCGCTGCTGGAGGCGCTGGAGATCTGGGAGCGCAAGTCGGGCGCGGCGAACTGCGACTACTCCTATCACATGGCGATCACCTCCTGGAACGAGCAGATTTTCAACGAGATGCAACAGGTTGTCGATCGGGGCATCAACACCTTCAAGCACTTCATGGCCTACAAGGGGGCCTTGATGGTGGACGACGACGAGATGTTTGACTCATTCCGTCGCTGCGCGGCCATTGGCGCCATGCCCTTGGTGCATGCCGAGAACGGCGACGTGGTTGCCACCATGCAGCAAAAACTGCTGGAAGAAGGCAACAACGGTCCTGAGGCCCATGCCTATTCTCGCCCTGCTGAAGTGGAGGGGGAAGCCGCCAACCGCGCAATCATGATTGCCGACATGGCCGGCGTGCCGCTCTACATCGTGCATACATCCTGTGAGCAAGCACATGAGGCCATTCGCCGTGCGCGCCAGAAGGGAATGCGCGTGTTCGGAGAGCCGTTGATCCAGCATCTGACACTGGACGAAAGCGAGTACAAGCACCCGGATTGGGACCATGCAGCACAGCGTGTCATGTCGCCGCCGTTCCGCAACAAGGCGCATCAGGACAGTCTGTGGGCCGGCTTACAGGCGAGGTCCTTGCAGGTGGTGGCGACAGACCACTGCGCTTTCTCCATTGAGCAGAAGCGCTTTGGCATTGGTGACTTCACCAAGATCCCCAATGGCACCGGTGGCCTGGAAGACCGTATGCCCATGCTTTGGACCCATGGCGTGCGCACCGGCCGGCTAACCATGAACGAGTTCGTGGCCGTCACCTCCACCAACATTGCAAAGATCTTGAACATCTACCCTCGCAAGGGGGCCATTTTGGAAGGCGCGGATGCAGACATTGTGGTGTGGGATCCGAACCGGTCCAAGACCATCAGCGCGACCAGCCAGCAATCCGTGATTGAATACAACGTGTTCGAAGGCAAGGAAGTGACCGGCCTTCCACGCTTTACCCTGACACGTGGCCGTGTTGCCATTGAAGAAAACATGGTGAAGGCCGAACCCGGAAAGGGCGAGTTCATCGCTCGTGAGGCCTATCCTGCCGTGCATTCGGCGCTCACAAAATGGAAGGAGCTAACTGCGCCGCGCAAAGTTGAGCGCAAGGCGGAGAACATGCCTGCGGGCGTATAAAGACCCTGTGCGCACCCGCCGTCTTGGTGGTGCAAGAGACACTGTCAGGACGGCCTTGAACCGTGCCAGCGAATGACACCAGCAAACAACCAGAGGGGCGTTGGTTGGCACACGTTAGAAACGGGAGCATATCAAATGACCAAATCTGCTGCGACGATGGGGCAGGATGCTTACACCACCGACGAGTTTGGCATTGTCCATCAAAAACTGAGCGGCATTGACGCCGAGCTTTACAATGAAGACCAGCTGCCAACTTCCATGCAGGCTCGCACTTGGGACTGGGTTTCCATCTCGGCCTTGTGGGTCGGCATGGTGGTTTGTATCCCAACCTATTTGCTTGCCTCCTATCTTATCGGTGCGGGCATGTCCTGGGATCAGGCGGTTTTCACCATCTTGCTGGCGAACGCCATCGTGCTCATTCCGATGGTTTTGATTGGCCACGCGGGCACAAAATACGGCATTCCGTTCCCGGTCTTGCTGCGATCGTCCTTCGGCCCGGTGGGCGCAAAAATTCCCGCTGTTGCGCGTGGCATTGTGGCCTGTGGCTGGTTCGGCATTCAGACTTGGGTCGGCGGGTCAGCCATCTACGTGATCCTCAACACCTTGACCAGCGGCGGCATTGCCAGTGATCCGCTGCCCATTCTTGGCATCAATATTGGTCAGTTCATCTGTTTCCTCGCGTTCTGGGGTTTGCATCTTTACTTCATCCGCAATGGCACAGAGTCCATTCGCTGGCTCGAAACCTATGCGGCGCCCTTCCTGCTCTTGATGGGCTTTGCCTTGCTGGCATGGGCCTACTTCAGGGCCGGTGGTTTTGGCGAAATGCTGTCCACGCCAAGCGCATTTGATCCGGGGCAACCAAAGGAGGGGCAGTTCTGGGCCGTGTTCTGGCCAAGCTTGACCGGCATGGTCGGCTTCTGGGCGACATTGGCGCTGAACATTCCTGACTTCACCCGCTATGCCAAGAGCCAGAGGGACCAGTTCATGGGCCAAGCCATTGGTCTGCCTATCCCAATGGCGCTGTTTGCCTTCATCGCTTCTGCCGTGACATCGGCGACCGTCGTGATCTTTGGTGAGGCGATCTGGGATCCGATCCAGCTGGCAGAGCGCATGGGTGGTGCCAGCATCATCATCGCCTTGATCGCGCTTGTCGTTGCTACCTTGACCACCAATCTTGCGGCGAACGTGGTGGCACCAGCCCATGGTTTCTCCAACTTGGCTCCCAAGGCCATCAACATGCGTGTGGGCGGTTACATAACTGCCGGTATCGGCATTGTGATGTTTCCGTGGATACTGGTGAACCACATCGTTGGCTGGCTGATCGCATACTCGGCACTGCTGGGCCCGATCGCGGGTGTGATGTTGGCGGATTACTATCTTCTTCGGAAAACCAAGCTGAACGTGACGGACCTGTTCCGCATGAAGGGCATTTATGAAGGCTCAAACGGCTGGAACTGGGCGGGCATCGGTGCGTTGATCATCGGCATTCTGCCAAACCTGCCGGGCTTCATGGCGGGCGTGGGTCTGGTTGATGGAACCTCAGATTTGTTTGCGACCATCTATACCTATGCCTGGTTCGTTGGCTTGTTTGTGGCCGGGATCGCATATCTGATCCTCGCCAAGATCTTGAACAAGTAAGGAAGCTGTCTTTCAGCGATCGCAGGGCGGGTGCCATGCACCCGCTCTTTTCCAAGTTTGCTCATTTCAAAAAGAGACCGTTATGCCCAAAGCCTACTGGATTGCCCATGTTACCGTGAACGACCCAGAGCCCTATGCTCTTTATGCTGCAGGTGCGACGGAAGCCTTCAAGAAGTTTGGTGCGCGTGTTTTGGCGCGCGGCGGAAACTTTGAATGGCTGGAAGGCGAAAGCCACCCACGCAATGTGGTGATCGAGTTTGACAGCATGAAGCAGGCGCTGGCGTGCTACAACAGTGCGCAGTATCAGGATGCAAAGAAGCACCGGGAAGGTGCGGGCATCGCCAACATCATGATTGTTGAAGCCTCCGAATAAACCCTCTTGTTCCGAAAGTTGAGCCAGAACCTACGCTAAAACGTTGATCTGGCAGGGGATATACCTATTCAAAAACGCGGGTGCTGCACGTTAGAGTAGAATCCAGGTAGTCGCCGGAGCCAGCGCTGTTCCGGTTTTGGCGCATTGAACTGGGTTGTGTGGATGCAAGTGACTGACGTTGTGGTGTTCCCCTGGAACAAGAATTTTGAGACAGGCATTGCCACCGTTGATGAGCAGCACAAGCAGTTGGTGAACCTGTTGAACCGGCTGGCCAGCACGCTTGTTTCCGATGACCCGGTTGGGGTCGCGGTCGTGTTCAACGAGCTTGCCGATTATGCTTCCTATCACTTCGCAGAGGAAGAAGAGGTCTGGGAAACCTACTTTGACGGCGCGGATGATTGGAAGAACGCACACCTGAAAAGCCACGGCTCGTTCTTGCCGAGCGTTCTTCAAATCAAGGAAAAGGCCGCCGATGAACCCTGGCAAGAAGTGACAGAGAAAGTGCTGCGGTTCCTGATCCGCTGGCTGGCCTTTCACATTCTGGACGAAGACAAGAAGATGAGCTTCGTGGTTCAGGCCATGGACAGTGGGTTGAGTTTTTCCGAGGCCAAGGTGGCTGCAGATCAGCAGATGGGCGGTTCCATTCGTGTTCTGATCGAGACCGTCTTGAACATGTATGACGAACTGTCTCTTCACGCCATTGAACTCATTCGGGAGCGCCAACGCCGTATCCTTATTGAAGAAGAACTGAAGCAGCTCAACGAGAAGCTGGAAAAGCTCTCAATTACCGACGAGCTGACGGGGCTTTACAATCGCCGCTACTTCAATGTGCTCATATCTGATGAACTGCGACGGGCTGCGGCTGCCAACAAGCAGGTGGCCTTTCTGTCGTTGGATCTGGACCACTTCAAGCGGGTCAACGACACCTACGGGCATTTGCAGGGCGACAAGGTGCTTCAGGACGTGGGGACCATTCTGGCCCGTCACAGCAAAACGGCAGTCGGTTCCGCGTTCCGCATGGGCGGTGAAGAGCTGCTGATCGTTAGTGTGGGGCATGGACAGGCGGAAGCAGTTAAGTTGGCTGAGCGCGTTCGCGAGGAGGTCGCGACAATCCTGATCCGGGATGAAGCGGGCGGGCCAGCGTGCCGGTTGACCACGTCGATTGGTGTTGTTGCCCGTGTGCCTGCATCTGGCGAGGGGCCAGAGCTGTTCTTGGAACAGGCGGACAGGGCACTTTATCAAGCCAAGCAAGAGGGGCGGAACCGCGTTCGGTTCATGGACTGAACCTTTTTATGGGCCGCCTTCACCTGAGCGAAAAAAGCCGACAAAGGCACGCAAGCACGGATGGCCGCGATAGTCTTTGGGATAGTAGATGTAAAGGGCCGGATACTCGTAGGCAAACTCGGAGAGGGCGGCAACCAGCTTCCCGCTAGCCAGTTCGCGTGCGACCAGCTGATCAGAGGTGAGAATGAGGCCGTGCCCTCGGCGGGCGCGATCCACCAAAACACCCAGGCTGGACGATGTGAGAGAACCTGACACCGGTTGAACCTGTACTTCACCTTCGATCTGAAAACGCCATTCCGCGGTCCGCCGGGAGTCCACGAACCGGTACTGCAAGCAATCGTGCGCGACCAGATCTTGCGGGACTTGCGGCACGCCATGGTCTTGAAAGTAATCTGAAGAGCCCAGCACGACCGTGCGGTGCGGTGGGGAGATCTGCGCTGCGATGACTTCATCATGCAATCTGTGGCCAAATCGGATGCCAGCATGAAACCCCTCTGCTGCAACAGAAACCATCTGATCGCTGAGGGTCAGGTCCAATGAGATGTCGGGATAGGTCGCGTAGAACTCGGCAAGTCGATCTGCGAGACAGACCTCATATGCGATCTCTGGCAAATTGAGCCGCAGCGTTCCGCGGATTTTCTGATCCCGTTCCTGCGTGTTTTCAATGGCGCGCCTGAGCTTTTCAAAAGCTGGAAGGCCCTGTTCCCAAAGCTCATGCCCTGCATCCGTGAGCGTGACAGAGCGTGTGGTTCGCACAAACAAGCGCACGCCCAACTGCTGCTCCAAGGCTCTCAATTGATGGCTGACGGTGGATGGCTGGAGGTTGAGCTCAGCCGCGGCAGCACGCACGGAGCCGCGCTTTGCAATGGTAAAAAAGAGCTCGAGACTGTTTAGAGGCATGCGCTGCATTGTTCGAAAAATGCCAGCAGTATCTTCGATTTTCAAGTTCTTATTTTCAGCAGTTCGTCCCTCTATTTTGACTGTAATGGGATCCGGACACTGGAGGTACACATGACGATCATCAGCAAAAAACTTCAATTTTCCGTAGAGGGCGACGTTCTTCAGGCGGTGCTTTACACCCCGGAACGCGCCGGGAATGGGCCTTTGCCGGGCGTTGTCGTGACCGGAGCGTGGACCACCGTTAAAGAGCAAATGCCAACCACCTATGCCAAGGCCTTGGCGCAGCGCGGCTTTGCAGCACTGGTCTTTGATTTTCGCGGGTGGGGCCAGTCTGCGGGCGAGCCAAGGTATCTGGAAGATCCAGCACGCAAAACGGAAGACACCCGCCATGCAGCGCGCTTTCTTGCCTCCTTGCCGGAGGTGGATGAAGCATCTGTTTATGGCGTCGGGATATGCGCATCTTCGGGGTACATGGCAGACGCTGTTGCCACCGTGCCGGTTCTGCAAAAGCTTGCACTTGTGGCTCCATGGCTGCATGACCCGGAAATGGCGACACAGATTTATGGCGGTCCGGATATGGCGCAGTCTCTGATAGCGGCAGGGCGTGAAGCAGCCAGTGCGGCGGAGCCAACTTACATGGTTGCAGCCAGCGCGACCGATGAGAATGCGCTCATGTATCAGGCCCCATATTACACCGAGACGGACCGGGGCATGATTGCCGCTTATGACAACAAGTTCAACGTTGCCTCCTGGGAGCCGTGGCTGTCCTATGATGCGCAGCAAATTGCCGAGAAGTTGTCGAAGGCGACCTTGATTGTGGCCTCGGAAGCAGCGGCTTTGCCCGCAAGCGCGCATGCGTTTGTAAAGCGCACCCATGCGCCAATTAGCGAAGTCTGGCTTGACGATGTTTCGCAGTTTGACTTCTACGACAAACCGGCAGTGGTGGAGCAGGTTGCGGACGAACTTGCTGTTTTCTTTAAAAGCGAGGGCTGAGGTCATGCAGGACTATCACGCTCTTTGCAATTTGGTGTCCAAGTTTTTTGCTGCGGTCGATCGCCTTGATTGGCCGCAGGTATGTAGCCTCATGGCCGAGACGGTTCGGCTGGATTACCGTTCCTTGACGGGGCAACCGGCAGAGCTGTTGAGGCCGCAGCAGATCACAGAAGCATGGGGCATGATGATGCCCAACTACGACGCCATTCATCATCAGATTGGCAACCTGATTGTTGAGGTAGAAGGCGACGAGGCTACGGTGTCTTGCCACGGGATGGCGTCTCACTTCATAAAAGGAACTTCAGGAAGCGGGCACCAGCTCATCGTCGGCACTTACACGTTCAGGTTGGTGCGTCAGGATAAGGTATGGCGGATCGAAGAAATGACCTTTCACTTCAAGTTCGCGGCTGGCGATCATACGGTTGGTGAAGAGGCAAAGGCCCGGTCCTCTGGCGTTTCCTGAAGACGCTTAAGGCACTGGGCCGTGATGTCACGCAAGCAGGGGAGGCCGCAGGATGCATGACGTCAGTAAAGTGAACGCATGGCTAATAAATGAGGGGCGCACTAAGGGCGACCTGGAGTGGCTGGTTCGAGGCTATTGTGAAGCTCTCGTTGATCTTGGGGTGCCGCTGAACCGCGTTAGAGTGGGGCAGCACCTCGCCAGTCCGCTGCTTAGCGCATGGGGCGTTATCTGGACCCTGGAAGCCGGTACAGCGGCCTACGAGGTGCCGGTTGGGGCGCTCGATAGTGTCGCATGGAAGGGAAGCCCCTTTGAGTACATTGTGCAAGAGCGGAAACTGCTACGGGTACCAATTCATGAGCTCGACCTGGATCAGACGCATAGCGTGTATCGGGAACAGGCAGAAGCGGGGGCGACTGACTTTCTCGCCATGCCATTAGAGTACGGGGATGGCACCGTTCAGGCCTCTAGTTTTACAACGCGGCGGGAAGGGGGCTTTACAGCTGGTGATTTGGCTGCTCTGGGAGCCACACGGCACGCCCTCGCCGCAGCAGCTGAGCCGATGGCCATGCGGCGTTCCATGAATAGCCTGTTATGTACCTACTTGGGGAACGGGCCAGCTTCCGAAGTAATCAATGGAGTCATCCGGCGCGGTGAATACAATCGGATTTCAGCAGCGATCCTGTTTGCAGATCTGCGTGGCTTCACGGCCAAGTCTGAGAGCTGGGGCGAACAGGAGCTACTTCAGGCACTCTGTGACTACTTCGATGTTGTTGTATCTGCCGTGCTGCATCATGGTGGCGATGTTCTCAAATTTATCGGCGATGGTGTGGTCGCGATTTTTCCCGAAGGAGCCAGCCGAGGTGCAGCGGAGGTGTGCAAGCAGGCCGTTGCCGCTGCTCTGGAAGCGCACAATGAGCTGATCTCCTGTAACAAAAGGCGCCTGGACGACGGCAAGCCGGAAATTCAGTTTGTAACCGGCATCAACCATGGGTCCGTGACCTATGGCAATATTGGGGGGCCGGATCGTCTCGATTTCACCGTTGTGGGTCCGGCAGTAAATGTCGCTAGTCGCGTTCAGGAGCTGTGTAAGTCCGTCGGTGCGGAAGCTTTGATGACAGCGGCGGTTGCCCAAGCCGCGAAGGTCGATGCCAGGTCCGAAGGACTGCACTCTATCCAAGGGCTTGCTGAAAAAGTAGAGCTCTACCGGCTGCGATAGGTGCCAGTTCGTTTTGTCGCTCTGCCAAGATTGGGGATGTGAAAGCGGGTTCACGAGCCACACTTCAACATTGCATTGTTCCCGGTCTTGCCTCGAAGACTTGCACATTTTTGGAAAAACACTGTGATTCCCTAGGGTTTTTGCGCTAGTGGCCGGATAGTTTGCCGTGTACGTTAAACTTGAAGGCAAGATACAAATTTAAACTTCTGTTTTGTTGATGGGAAAGAACGTGCAGCAAACCCAAGTTAAAAGTGCAGAGGCATTTCCTTGGACCAAGGAATTCGAAGTTGGCATTCCGGTAATTGATGCTCAGCACCACAAACTGGTCGATCTCATCAACAGACTTTCTGATACGCTTTCTACTGGTGATGAGATGAGCATGTCGAACGTGATCGATGAAACGTTTGACTATGCGGCTTTTCATTTTCAGCAAGAAGAAAAGGTTTGGGCCAAATACTTTGATACCAGCGATGTATGGTACAGGGAGCATGAACTGAATCACAGTACATTTCTGCCAAACATCATGCGCATTGGCGTGGTTGAACAGGACAAGCCTTGGCAGGAGAAGACAGAGAGAGTCTTGCAGATCCTTACACGCTGGCTCACTTTCCATATTCTCGGCGATGACAAGAAGATGGCTAATGTGGTTTTGGCCATGAAAGAAGGCTTCAGCTTTGAGGACGCAAAGAAAATGGTTGAGCAAGATGAATTGGATATGCTTGCCAGCGGCTAACGCATCCAATCAGCGGCTTCAAGGTGTGTGTGATACAACGCTGCGCGGGATCTTTTGATATTGGCCAAAGACGTTTTTCCAGAGACTAAGGGCGCGAAAAAAGTCTCCTGTTTCTTATCGTTGATTGATCAGGGTCATGGCCGGATTTCACGTTCGCATCAAAATGCGGACGTTAAGTAATTTACTCTGGCGGCTTTGATCCGTCCCCTGTCGGCTGCTGCCGTTTTTCTTTGCGAGGTGTCGCAATGGTCAAGTTATTCTTGCAGTCTTGTACCCTGCCGCGTCGCCGCTTCCTTCAGGGCGTTGGTTCACAAGTGCTTGCGGCTTCGGTTGTTTTCTTGGCTGGCCACAAGGTGTCGTTTGCTGACGCCGTTGATCCCATGCGTCGGCGGCGGTGCCCTGAAGATCAGTGCGGCTATACCTACAATCCTGCGCTTGGTGACAGAAGCGGCGGCATCCCCAAGGGAGTCGCCTTCGAGGATCTGCCAAAGGATTGGGTCTGCCCTATTTGTGGAACACCACATGAGGATTGGTAGGGGCAGCTGCGAGTGCTGAAAGCCCTTGCATATTGAAGGAGCAGGCAAGACCTTGCCCTTGCGTTCAACTGGGCTATTTACACCTCCAAAGCACGTCAGCTGATTTATGATCAGTTCTGGCGATGAGTTCGCTTGTTTTTTCGTTATTGTCTGTTGTATTCGTCTGCGTAAAATTTCATGCGCATCCTGTTTTATTTATTCACTATATGGTTCATCATGAGAAATATTTGAGTAGATAACATAAAAAGTGTGATCCAGCGAACAAACTCTACGTAATATATAGTTGACCGTGAACTATTATTTCGCACTGCAGCAATGGTCAGCTGTAGTAACTTCGTGGAGGAGTATGATGGACGTACTACTACTTGACCCCCGTGATTATGTCGGGGTGTCGTTCTGGATCATCTCCGCTGCCATGGTAGCCGCAACTTTCTTTTTCTGGGTCGAACGTGATCGTGCCCACGGGAAATGGAAAACATCCTTGACAGTTGCTGCAATGGTGACGGGTATCGCAGCCATTCACTATTTCTACATGAGAGATGTTTGGGTTGCGACCGGAACCAGCCCGACAGTATTTCGTTATGTCGACTGGCTTCTGACGGTTCCGCTGCAGATTATCGAGTTCTACCTCATTCTAACCGCTATTGCAGTGGTGTCGGTCGGTCTGTTCTGGCGCCTGCTGGTCGCCTCACTGGTTATGCTGATCGCGGGTTATCTGGGTGAAGTGAACCCATCCAGCGCGCTGGCGCTGTGGGGGCTGTTCGTCATCGGCACAGTCGCGTGGTTCTACATCATTTATGAGGTCTTCGCCGGTGAAGCGAGCGAGATCAACGCCTCGCAAGGTACTGTCGCATCCAAGAAAGCATTTCACGCCTTGCGCCTGATCGTGACTGTCGGTTGGTCCATCTATCCTTTGGGATACATCTACGGTTACGCCGCAGGTGGAGACATTGCCGCTCTCAACATCATCTACAACCTTGCCGATTTCGTGAACAAAATCGCCTTTGGTGTGGTGATTTGGGCCGCGGCCACTTCTGACGATGCCAACCAGAAGGCACGTGCATGATGACAGGACGGGCAGAGTGGGTTGACCGCTCTGCCCTCCTTTTCGGGTCCGAGAGGAGTGACAGGCATGACCAACGATAACCTTTTCGTCCTTACTGAAAACGCGGTGTGCGCAGCGGCTGGCGAGAATGGCTTGGTCAGCGAGGCCTACCACTATCATCTCGCCGCAGGTGGGGGGCGCTTCCGTGCAAAGCTCGGGATCCATGCCGGCGAGCGGTTCGCACTTTCGCCGACCACCATCGTGGCATTGGCGGCCAGCTGCGAGTTGCTGCACAATGCATCCCTCATTCACGACGATTTGCAGGATGGCGACAAGTATCGTCGCGGCCAGCAATCCGTCTGGGCACGCTACGGCGCGGACACAGCCATATGTGCCGGTGACTACCTTCTTTCTGCCAGCTACAAGTGTTTGGCAAACGCGCAGACGAACCAGCTTGGCAAACTCATCAGCCACCTGCACGATCGCACCGCCGTGGTGATTGAGGGGCAAGCACAGGATTTGCAATCGGATGCATTGCCGCGCACATCGACAGCGTATCGCAGAACGGCAGAGGCGAAATCCGGCCCGCTGCTGGCATTGCCCCTCGAGCTGGCAGCGTTGGCCGCTGGCCAAGAGGCGTTGATCGAGCCCATTCGCAGTGCCACCACACTTTTTGCTTTGGGCTACCAAATGGCGGATGACTTGAGCGATGCGGCCAAGGACTTCAAGGCGGGTGCGCACAATGTGATCTGGATGTTCGAGCCTGAAACGGATTTTCAAAGAGCCGTTATAGAGGCCGCCCATTTGACACGGACCGTGCTGCAGGAAGCCAAGGAAGCATGTTCCGCCCTTCCGTTTGATCTTGGCAGTTTAATGGTGCGCCATGCGGACAAGATGCTGGCGCAACTGCCAGCGCAGGAGGCGGCATGACCAACGCTGTTGTGATAGGCGGTGGCTTCGGCGGCATTGCGGCTGCGCTGCGCCTCAGGGCCAAAAACTACCAGGTTACACTGCTCGACCGCTGTGATCGCCTAGGCGGGCGAGCGCAAGTTTTTGAAAAGGACGGCTACCGGCACGATGCAGGCCCCACCGTGATAACCGCGCCGTTTCTTTTTGAAGAGTTGTTTGCGCTGTTTGGGCGCAGGCTTGACGATTATGTCGATTTGGTCGCGCTTGATACGTGGTACGAGTTCTACTTTCAGGATGGGGTGCGGTTTCGCTATGGCGGAACACCGGAAGACACCATCAACGAGATAAAGAAGTTGTCACCTCCTGATGCGGAGGGCTACGCCGAACTCCTGCGGACCTCCGAGAAAATCTACAAGGTCGGCTTCCAGCAGTTGGCTGCGCAACCATTCCACAAGCTCTCCGAGATGCTGAGGGTCTTGCCCGCCATGGTGAAACTCCGGAGTGACCGCAATGTATACCAGTTGGTCTCTCGGCATTTGAAGCATGAAAAGCTGCGGCAGGCCTTTTCGATCCAGCCGCTGCTGGTGGGCGGAAACCCGTTCGACACCACCTGCATTTACAACCTGATCCATTTTTTAGAGCGCGCGCATGGCGTGCATTTTGCCATGGGTGGGACAGGGGCCTTGGTAGAGGCGCTGCACAAGCTCATGGTGGAGGTCGGCATCAAGATTGAGCTGGGGCAAACCGTGTCACGGCTTGAGGTCGAGGATAATCGCGTGAGCGCGGTCAGGATGCAAACCGGCCAGCGGATCGGCTGCGATATGGTCGTGTCCAACGCCGACCCCGCGCATTTGTATGGCACCATGATGGGGGCCTCTGAGGCTAAGCTCGGGGCGCGGCTGAAAACCAGATACGCCCGCAAATCCATGGGGCTGTTCGTGCTGTTTTTCGGGACGAACCGTCAGTATCCAGAGGTCGCGCATCACACCATCTGGATGGGGCCGCGCTACAAGGAACTGCTTGCAGACATCTTCAAGAGAAAGGTGCTGGCAGAAGACTTCTCTATTTATCTGCACCGACCAACTGCAACGGACCCTTCTTTCGCTCCGCAAGGCCATGACAGCTTTTACGCATTGGTGCCCGTTCCAAATCTGGAGGCGAAAATCAACTGGGAACGGGAGGCGCCGCGTATGCGCGACCGTGTGGTCGATGCCCTGAGCAAGACCATTGTTCCCGGGCTTGAGCACCATATTCGCTCCGACTTCTGGATGACGCCTGAGGACTTCAAACATGACTATCTGAGCCCCGCCGGTGCCGGGTTTTCCATTGCGCCGATTTTCACTCAGTCGGCTTGGTTTCGGTTTCACAACAAGGCTGAAGGGCCGAAAAACCTATATCTCGTCGGAGCTGGGACCCACCCCGGCGCAGGGCTGCCCGGTGTGCTGAGTTCGGCCAAGGTGGTTGATAGATTGGTGCCACCGGTGAAAGCGAATGTGAACTCTGAACCACGGGCCAGATTGGCGGCGGAATGATGGAGAGGATGAGCTCAGGACCCGCCTCCATGGACGTCAAACAGGTGCTGCGTGCCCATGGCCGGTCGTTTGCGCTGGCTGAGCGGTTTCTGGGTGCTCGCCATGGGCAACGGGCTGCACAGCTTTATGCACTCTGTCGCTGGCTTGACGATATTGCGGATCGGGGCGGCGATGCCAATGAGGCGCGCCGTGAGCTGGCCTTGGTGCGCGACGCTGTGCGCGGTGACGCGCGCGCTAGTGCGCCGCGGCAGCTGGAGTTGTTTTTTGACTTGAAGGATCAGTTTGGCCTCAAGCCTCAAAGCCTCTTGCACCTGATCGACGGCTTGGAAAGCGACTTGACCCTGACGCAGTTGGCAGACGAGCCTTCGCTCATTCGCTATGCTTATCGGGTGGCTGGAACGGTGGGGGTGATGATGTGTGCCCTGCTGGATGTGACGGATCGCCGGGCGTACCCCCATGCCATTGATCTGGGCATTGCCATGCAGTTGACCAACATTGCCCGCGACATCAGGGAGGATGCGGAGCGCGGACGGATCTACTTGCCAAAGACATGGACAGGAGAACTGCGCGCGGCCCGATTGGAGGATCCACCAGAGTTGTTGAAGCAAGTGCTTAAACCCCACGTGCAGCATCTCTTGGGCTTGGCTGATACCTACTATGCAAGCGGGTACTCTGGCCTTGCTTTTTTGCCTCGGCGGGCGCGATTTGCAATGCTTGTTGCGGGCCGCGTTTATCAGGAGATTGGCCGTGTGATTGAAAAACGCGCCTATGATGTGTGGGAGGGGCGGGCGGTTGTTGGCCGCGCGGCAAAAGGCCGGTTGGTGACAACTTCTGCCATTGGTTTTCTGTGGGACGCCACTCTGCATCGCCCGCCACGCTATCATGTCTCGCGTCTGCATGATGCGCTGGACAGGCTTGAACTGGAAGAGCTTGAACGCACGGCGGGCCGGGAGGCGACAGATGCAACTCCCTGACATCGCCGATGTGGTGATCTTGGGAGGCGGGTGCGCCGGGCTTGCACTTGCGCGGTGCTTGGCGGAAGGGAATGCGCCGCTGGACGTGCATGCGTTTGAGGCGCGCGACCATTATGAGGATGACCGCACCTGGTGCTTCTTCGAGGATGGAGAACACGCGTTTTCTGCTCTGGTGAGCAAAAGGTGGCGCACTTGGCGGTTTTCCGATGCCGGGTGCAGCCTGTCCCACCATGGGCAGAGGTTCACATATGCATGTTTGCGCAGCATCGACTATTACCGCCATTGCACAGCCCTCATCCAGGCAGCACCGCGTGTTCATCTTCATGGCGGCGCGAAGGTGTTGGGCTGCATTGAGGGCAGTGAAGATGTCCTGGTTGAAGGCGAAGGGTGGCAGCTGCGCGCCCGATATGTGATTGACACGCGACCTTCTGCTCTAAATGGGCGTCTTCCTGAGAGCGTTCTTTGGCAACAGTTTCGCGGCGTTGAGATCGAGCTTGACGCAAGCGCGGGGCGGGACCCAGATGCCGTGGAGCTGATGGCCCGCATGCGCGCAGATGCTGGCGGTTTTCGTTTCCTTTACGTGCTGCCACTGTCGCGCACTCGGCTTCTCGTTGAAACAACGCGGTTTGCCGCTCAACCCGTTTCGGCAGACTCGCTTCAGGCCGATCTCAAAGAAGATCTGGACGCCTATCTCGGCAGCACTAGGTTTGAGGTGGTAAGAACCGAGCAAGGGGCCATACCAATGGGGCTCAAATTCAAACCCAGGCAAACAGCGCGCATGACCTACGCCGGGCAAGTTGCCGGAGCCGTGCGCCCATCCACCGGCTATGGGTTTCGCCGCATTCAGAGCTGGGCCCATGCGTGTGCCACCGCGCTTTTGGAGGGCGGGATGCCGCTTGCGCCGGCGCAGGATCTGTTGCATCGGTGTGCCATGGATGCAATCTTCCTTGAGGCCGTGGCCAACGCGCCGCACCGGGCACCGAACTACTTCATGCGGATTGCCAAACAGCTGACCGCAGACCAATTTGCAGCCTTCATGAGTGATCAGGAAACCTTGCCGGGTGTTCTTCGGCTGATTTCAGCCTTGCCGCCAGTACCGTTCCTGCGCAGTGCAGGGCGGCAGTGCGCTGCGCAGTTGCGTTTGAGCGACGGGGTTCGGTCATGAACACAGCGCGGCCCATTGAAACGATGGTTCTGAGTGTGCTTGCCGTTCTTGCTGCAGTCTCCTATTACGCCGGGTTGCGTCTGCCGCTTTCGGTGGAAGTTGGCCTGCTGGCAACCGCTGTGGCGTTTCTGGGCGTTCCGCACGGGGCTGCTGACGCGCGGCTGGCGCTGTATCGAGGACTTTGGCACTCGCCAAGAGGGCTCGTGATTTTCCATGGGGTTTACGTTGCGCTGGCGGCGTTGGCGTTGCTCCTCTGGTGGGTCTTTCCAATCGTGGGGCTGTCATCGTTTCTGCTATACTCTGCCTGGCATTTTGCGGGCGACTGGCGCGAGGCCTTGGCTCCGCTGCCGCGCTTCGTGGTGGGATTGGCGATGCTGAGTGCGCCGTGTTTGCTGTTTCAAGAACAGGTCGCCTTCGTCTACCAAAGCCTCGCCGGGCAAGACGCCGCGTTCCTGAGCACAGTGCAAGGCGCGATCGCGCCTGCCTTGCTGGCTGGGGGTGTGGGAGTTGCAGGGCTCTGCGCGCTCAAAAGCAAAAGAGCGGCTGGGGAGATCCTTCTTGTCCTGGCCCTTGCATGCCTGTTGCCGCCTCTTGTGTTCTTTGCGTTGTACTTCTGCTTCTTTCATAGCATCCGCCACTTTCGCGGTGCTTTGGAGCAGGCAGATCAACGCCAAGATGGCCAGTTCCTGCCTTGGACTGTCGGCTACAGCTTCGCCACACTGGTTGCCGCGACAATTGCGGTGGCGCTTGTGACTGATCCCGGTCACATGAACACCAGCGTGCTGCAGGCGGTTTTCATTGGCTTGGCCTGCCTTACCGTGCCTCACATGGTGCTCATGGATACACGGGCGTGATCGCGATCTCTTCCGGTGTCGCCCTCTTCGCGTTGTGCCAGTAATTCATTCTCTCAATAGTTGTATTTGGCCAGCTTAACGCAAGGTTTGATTGCAATAAGCAGTCCGCCTTCCACACCGAAGGCGTGTCCGCGAGGTCAAATGGGGCAGATGAGAGCTGAGCTGTGGCGCTTTTCAGCTTTTCTGGTCTTGCCCGCTCCTTTCTCGCGCGCAGAGTTAAACGATCTCTAGCTGTGGTAAGCCATATGAAAATCAGCAGTTTGTTCCGTGTCGCGGCGCTTCTATTCGTCGTCGGTCTGGCTGGGTGTCAGACAACCAAGCCAATTGCCATGAGCGTAACGGCCACTCCTACCGTGCCGGGCACGCAGAACGGTGATGTGCTGGCAAAGCAGCGCGCGGCTGGTCAGGATATTCCGGAGCTGCGCGGGCAGGAAATTGTGACGGTTCGCACCTATGAGTATCATCGGGAGTCGAAAAATCAGGTTGCTTCCAAAAAAGAGATCGAAGGGATCTCCTGTGAGATCACTAGCGATGGCTACAAGGCGTCTTTGAAGACCCCAGCGGAGGTCCGCGTTCCCGACTATGGTTACGCCTCACGGCCAATCACGGCCAGCTGCAAGGCGCCTGACTACCGCGACGGGCACGCCAGCGTGACAGCGTTCAGCAAGACCTCTCAGGACCGGTTGTCCTCAGCCTCCGGCGGCGGGCTCTTGGGTGTGGTGGCCGTGGCCTTGATTGATGCTGCAACAGACCACAAGAAGCACGACTATGCTTATCCTACCCTGTCTGTGACCATGAACCGGATTGGCTGCGAGAAGTCCGTGGTGGGTTGCCGCTAGATCTTGTTGCGTGTCAACATGAACCCCTGCAAGGCGCTGTCATTGAGTTGGCAGTGCCTTTTTGCGTTCTGGTGCCGAAGAGTGCTTGAATAGGACACGAGCACAGAGGGTTGAGCGCGTCACGCCCTGACCCCTCAAAAGAACCAGTCACCGCTGAGCTTGGGCACCCAATCCATATCAACACTTGCTTTGGATACTTGACGCCAACGCCTGTCAGTAGAGCCTATGCCTGCGCGTCCAGATGTCCCTGGATAAGCCTCCACCCCATAATTCATATTGCTAGGCGTTCGCTTCATTCAGCTAAAGCACTCTAGCAAATTGGCTTTGCCTCTTTCTTGAGCTTTCCCAAGGCTTGCGACTGCATCGGGCGTCCTCTCAGATGTTAATGGTTACTCATGGGTACCTAATTGACAATGGTAACCTGATTTCTGAATATGCAGGCCGAACTGAATGAACTCGGGGAGGCGTTGTGGCTCTTGACTTTCCGGGGACTGAAAGAGGGTGCCGCGCGCTTCTGGAGGCGGTGGCGGGTCTTTTTCATTCCAGCGGCTAGAGCCGCGCCTCGGGTTCTCGGTTTGCGAGCACAACACCGCACCTAATCACAGTATCAGAAGCGTAAGAGGGATCTCGTCATGATCAAAAATTTTCTGGCAGCTCTGGCCATTGTATTTTCATCTACCGTAGCTTTGGCCGCTGACGGCCATGTCTTCAAGTTTGACGATGTTGCTTGGCAGCCTGCCGGGCTCGACGGCGTTGAGATGGCCGTTTTGTGGGGCGAAGAGGAAGACAGCAGCGCAATGTATGCGTTTCGCATTCAGCCGGGCGTTACGATTCCAGCCCACACCCACTCCAGCGACTACTGGGGCATCGCCGTGCAAGGAAACTGGGTGCATATTGATGCAGATGGACATGAAGTGATCACCGGCCAGGACAGCTATGCCTTGATCCGTGCAGATGATGTGCACGCGGACCGCTGCAACGGGCCTGAGGTGTGCATCAACCTGCTTGATTTTGTAGGCGCGCGTGACCTGACCTTTAAGGAGTAGGTTTCTCAGCGCCAGCTCACGCCAACCTCTGCGCAAGCGCCGCCGAGCCGTTCTTGGTGGCGCTTGCTTCGGTTTCAGATCGGCCTCAGCGATGGTGCGAGTGATAAAAGAGAGCCGTCATCTGGCTTGAAGAGCTGGCATCGGATCTCGGCAAAGAGCAAAAACTCAGGCTAAGCGTTGGGCAAGCCGTTATGTTGAGGCGAACGGACACCGCTTTACCTCGATTGAAAGAGTTTGCATCGACGCGGTGAGAAACTGCTCATGCTGCAGTGAGGAAAATGGTAGCGACGAGTGAAGCATTTGAAGAAGGTATCAAACGTCGGGCAGCCAAGCGCAAATCAGCGCCTGTCATAGTGATCATGCAGGGCAAGACCACCGTGGCCGAGGCTAGCCGGTCTTATGATGCGACACCCAGCGAGATCGAGAGTTGGGTGGACGATGTTCAAAAGGGCATTGAGAATGCAATCCCTTGGTGTTCGTTAGCACTACGAGAAGAAGCTGAGCGATCTTCAGGAGGCCCATGGGTGGGCTATGCTGTAGTTGGCGCGCGAAAAAAGTTGCAGGCCTCGCTGCACGCGGAGGATGACAAATGATCCGTAGTGTCCAGCATGGCGTTCTGGGAGAAGGTGTTGTGATCCCTCAAACGATGTTGTGCATCTGGTCCCACGTTTCGCGCCGCACCGTCTAATACAAACCAATCAAGCACGCACCTAAGGTCAACTCGGCTTTCAGTCAGCCCATTAAGGCCTTGATCAAACAACAGCCTTCCTTCGGCTATTGCACGGTGGCCCATCTTCTGGGCATTAACAAAACTCCGTACGCTGATATCCCAGCTGCTGGGTTGGCATCTATCGCGGCCCGGTAAGGCGATAATCGCTGCCTCCGCTCTGGTGCCTGCACTAATCGCCGGGTTCGGCACTCATGGCCGCGTGGAAAGCCCGTTCCGCCTTAGGAGCGACCACAGGCTGGTCTTTCAATCTCAACAGTACACCGCGCTGGTTCGAAGCTAAGGATTGCAACAGGAGTTCATCACACCGCAATGCCCGCAGCAGAATTGTATGATGGAGCGCTTGATCCGGTCTTTGAAGGAGCAATGTGTTCATCGCCAGCGCTTCTAAAGCCTAGCCCATGCCAGCTGTTCAATTGCCGACTGGATCCAATTCTGCGATCATAGAAGGCCACATCAGGCTCTTTCCATAAACACTCCTGCCTAGGCATTCAATCTAGCGGCTTAACCTGAGCAGGAATGGCTAGGTCAATACAGATCTACCAAGGCAAGAACCAGTGAAATCAAGAACTTCACTGTTATCGAGAGCCCCTATAAAGCTATACCGACCACGCAAAACCACTTGGACACTGTCAGCCGCACCTTAGGTAATCATCCCGAGAAGCCATACTGGATGACCTCCTCAACCGCTACGAAACTGAAGGGTTCTTTCTGTTTCCACTATCCTGCGCCAAAACATGAAGAAACAAGAATACAAAAAAAGTCCAGTGGATTTAGCTCACCGAGTGGTTAAAATAGTTAGCCTCCAAGTATATGATCACGCTTCAATTCGCAAGAATAACGAACTTATTTCACCGCCTCTACGTAAAGCGTCATCTCTGGATCGGTACGATCAAAGTGATACCTATCGCGCATCACTGCACACGAGCTTTGCAAATAGTTGGAGCGCCTTACTTTACTGAAACCGGCAAGAGTGAGTAAACCTAACAATTTCTCATAATTAAACCAGTTTACATGCGCTCCCAGCGACCTATTCACATCCCTATCGGATAGCCGGCTCGCTTCTGTGAACGCCGTGTACATACAATCAAATTTCTTGAAGAACTCGATTGCTTCCGATCTATTAAGATGCACTGGGTTCCGATCGTTCATTACAAGACTAACCCAGTCCAATACAAACTCTTCATAGACCCCTGATGACGCGTATTGCTCCAATTTACTAAAATCTATTTCGCGCCGACCAGTGCGCACGGACAAATAGTGATTAAAAAATGCCCAGTCCTTTTCGACATAAGATTTTGCTAGTAAGTCGGCGTCCGGGCATGCGACTCTGAATACGCCACCAGATTTTAGTATCCGGAAAACATCTTTGAACAAAAAGGCAACATCGTCATCAAATGCATGTTCCACGACATGGCTACAGTATACCGCATTCACTGAGCCGGGCTTGATGGCCAACTCTTTATGATCATATATATCCCAAGTATAATCAAATTTCGGTTGTTCTGTTTCTCGTCTGCTTTCAGTCCAGGTTTTGTCGTCATAATATTTGTCTGCTGTTGACCAGTATTTATGAGAAAAAGAACCTGGACCTATATTTAAGAACTTCTTTTCAACTAGAGCTGACGCCTCGTAGGACGATTTGTACAAACCGTCAAAAAACGCATCAGACCTCTTTTTCAGGAGGACATCTTTATAGTCTTTCTCAACAACCTTTCTTAAGGAAGCCTGGTCGCCTACAATCTTTTTAAATCTCGCGTTGAGCATTTCCAAGTATCCCATGCTAGCTCTCCATTCGTTGATCAAATAAAACCCGCAACTTTACCTAGTTTTACCAGCTTGGGGTGTTTTGCATTTTCAAAGAGCTCACTCGGATTTGATCGATACAAAAACGCCTGATGCTGTTCTAAGCGTGGAACAACAAATGGCTCCGCAAGTTTAAGGACCGCCTTGGCCCACACGCTTGGTGCCTCAGATTGCTCTGGAGAACGCGCATGTTTATTTTCCAATTTTTTTGCTCCCGGCTTCCAATAGGACTTTGCCACATTTACCCCAATGCGATCCCGCGCATTGATTACATAAAGCCTCCCTGCACCAGAGAACGCATCTTCTAATTGGTGCCCTTTTACGAGCTCTGCGTCAGTTGCTGTTGGATTGGCCATATACCGGCCCATGATAGCACACATCAATTCTGGTTCGAACTCGATGTCGAGATCCAGTTCCTCAAGGGTATTCACCATGTCCTTAACAAACGACAACGCGCCCTTGTGCACATCTTTCACGAACCGATCGCGCTCACAATCACAATCACCAAGTATTGGCTCAATTATTCCTTCTCTGTTTTTCGCAATGCTCACCACTGTGCCACCGATGTCGCATAGGAAGTGCTCCAGAAGCAATCTATTGGATAGTATCCCATCTTTCTCCGGTCGCATGTCACCGTATCTATAGTAAGCTTGGATGGGGTACCCTCGCTTGACCCAACGGCTTGCCCTTTCAAGAGTAGCAAAGTAATAACCACCGACTTTTTTTCCGGTAAGCTGGGCTAGACTACCCTGCATATTTGCGTTCCAACCCACATCAACAACATATGGCCTGTCGGAACTGCCAAAGCCAACCTGGTTTAAATAAGCTAAATAAGTCTCTCTTTCACCAAGAGCATTTTTCAATATCTCGTCCGAACAATACGACAAAAAGCGAAATAATACTGACTTGTCGTAACCGCTTACCAAATCACTCAATTTTCGGATGCCAGCATCCTTTGACTTTGCCATAATATCAGAGGATGGAGAGACCCCAAATCTCTGCTCCAGCAGAGACTGGAAAGAAGCGCTGGCATCAATTGTACTCATGGCTAAATTGTAAATATCCGAGATATTCCGAAGCGTCGCTACTCTTATGACCCGCCTCGAGCCATACAGGTATTTTGCTCGAAGCTTCTCCTCGTTGCCTCTTTGCATAATCTGGAACGCATCAAATAAAATACGCCCTTCCCTCGAAAGAAAATGGAGTTCAGTAACTCTATCGTTTTCTGCTTTCCGGCGAAGCCAATCGGCCATGCCAAAAACAATTGGCCCAACCGAGCAATATCCCAACATGCTTGGATCATTGTTAAATAGCGACGTGCACCTTCCACTGTTGCGCTTAGCAAAACGGGTCCGAGCAATATTCGCGGCGACTAAGCTTCGTTGTAGCGGCTCTATGGGGTTTCGTTTGCCAAAAACACTTTTATAGTTCGAATTCTCCCAGAAATGGGTTTCCGCACGTGGTACGTGAAACACGTTAAACCCAAGGGATTCGGCGGGTTTGACATCAGTTTTCAGGTTGTCGCCAATGTGAACTATTTTTTTCGGCTTTATTCGTGTCTGCTTCGATAGATAATCGAACAGTCTCCCCGTTTTCTTAGTCGCTCCCACCTCTGAGGAAAGAAACAATTCTTCGTAGGCAGCATAGCCATTTTTATTCAGTATTCTCTCTATTGTGCTGCGATCTAGATACATATCACTAGCTAGAACAACCTGAAAACCTTTTGACTGCACAAGATTCCAAAGTCGCTTACCTAAGGCCCTTTGCTTTGAAACCCTCACCTCAACGTCTTTTTCTAGTGCCTTTAGCTCATCAGCGTACAACTCGATCGCTTTATCTAACTTTTGAAACTCCAAATAAATTTCATCCAGAGTAATTTCTTCTTTGCTGGCGTTTTCGCGAGCATTCAGCTCGGCCTGAAGTCTCTTCTGAGCGAAATCAAACACCTGAAAACCGGCTTTTGAGGCTTCCAGCTCGAGATATCCATATAAATCAGCAGGCGCCTCAAAAGGGCGCTCAACTAGAGTGTCAAATATATCAAAACAAACCAACGAAATATCGGATTTCAAGAGTTCTGCCAGCTGATCTTCCCGTTCGCAAGCAGACTTAATTCCGGCTGCTTTGAAGTCCGACTTGACTATGTCTCTACGGGTGCCCAAGAAAAGCTTCTCCTCATAGCTCGGATCAATCGACGTAAAATCTGGCAAATTGTCTGGAGTAAGATTTTTTTGTCTTCCTTTTAGTTCTTCAATCAAGTTAACAAGGAAGTCACCGTCTTCGACCACTTTTGATGCTAACGGTTGATGGCGATTAAGAATAAACTCGAGCATTTTTTCTTTTTCTTCTGATGTTTTTATTCCTGCCCAATCGCTAAATTGGGTTCGCCCATATGGAATGACTTCAGTATCCCAAATTAATGTCTGAATTGCCAAGCCCGAAGTTGCTACTGCAAGCCTATCCACTTCGGGCAGTAAAAACTGGGACACAGATGGCAACTCTCGAGAGCCACTATCAAACAGAATTTGCGGATTGGATTTCTGGAAAAAAGCAAGGTGAGGCTCACTCAGGCATATCTCGCTATAAAGTTTCGATACATATTCAGTGACATAAATTGCACCATCCAACTGGTTCGATACAGTGTGAAGGTAATCAAGCTGCGATTGGAAATCTGTTTCCGCCCTAAAGGCATAGTGACTCGAGACTTGTAGAGGAAGCAGAGTAAGATGGTCCGAGGAAGCCCTTTCCAACAAAGTATCGCGCTTTTGATACTTAAATTCCGAGAATAAACTTTTAAAGTGTGGACCTATTGATTTTGCAAGTTTGTACGTACCCCAGCTGTCTTTAAATATTTTAGTCGAATAGCGACCAATAATCCCGTTTGAATACAAACCTATTGGATCGAAGGTAACGGTATGGGGGAACGGCGGACGCGCAAACCCCCCCGGCATTTGATGAATAATCAGTGCGCCGGGATACAAAGATTGGAGAAATGGCACCGGTGTTTCCCAGCTCAACACGACATCGAATTTCTCCGAAAGAATATTATCAAGCCACGCCGAAATTTTAGCCTGCATAGCCCCGAAAGGTTCTAGGTGGAGTTCTTTTGATGGATCCTTCCATCCACCAACCAAGGAGATTGCCTCCTGAGAACTAATTTCAATCACCTTAATTTTTGGATTACAGTTACCTCGCAGCGGGAGCAGCGAGGATGGCAAAATTACAGATACGTCGATCCCTTTAGAGCAAAGGGTATTCGCTTGCTTCAAAAGATGTTTGTTGAAGGCATTTCTGAAAAAAAACAAATCATTGTTTTGTCCCACCCATGGCGTAACCCATATTAAAACCTTCATAAGCGCTCCAAAAGAATCATTCGACTGGCATTGGGCTGTGCAATCTTTTTTCAGACCCTTTACAGGGCAGGTACATTTGATTGACCAGCTTCACCTTTTGGGGGCGGAGCCTACCTGATTTTTATGCGGAGTACATAGGGGCAGGCTCTTTCCCCCAAGTAATTAACCGCATTTATTTAAATTATGAATTTTTGACGACATGCTACGAAACTCGAAAACTATCTCCCGATAGTAGTCTTTCTCGATGGTAACTATAGGTAATTACTTCAAAGTATCTTGCAAACCCCGGGGGCAGGTGTAGGATGCGAGAGAGTCAATGTATTAACCAAACAGCGTGATGTATTCTTCTTCTAGTTTGTGCCATTTATTCAACGAATTCTATGACTGTTCTTCATTCTGCTTAGCTCTGATTTTGCTAAATAGTGCAACATAGATATGGGGCGTCTGCGCTTCAACCGGTGCAGCGATGGGAGCCTCGTATAAACTTGGAGGGATTCATATGGGGTGACAGCGGCATAGCCGGATACGCGCACACTACCCCGAAGTGCGGCTCTTATTTGAAACCAATAGTTTGTAAAATGGGAGGATCTCCTCATAGGAGCAATATGCAGCCACCTTGCTCAAGCTGAACGCGTGAAGATTTAACGTTGGCGACGGGCCCAGACACCCGTGGAGCGTATGGTCGCAACTCTTGGGCGCTATCGTTCCACACTATTTTGTGAGCTCACAAGGAGCCACTTTGGAGACGCCGAGCTGTCAGATGTGGTTGGTTTTTTTGGCGCTGCTGCCCAGCAATCCGCGTTAAGGCGACACGGCAGACAACGGTAGTTGATCAGCCATAAGGCTCTGTGTCTTTCTGTGGTTGTGTGTATCTGGATAGCTGAGCGCCGGAACAAATCGTCTGTCTCATCGGCCATGAAACAGTGTCTCCAAGAGAGTGCCCGCAACCAAGTGTAGATAGATCAATTCCAAGGAAGGGGTGCGACAGGAACTTTCGTGGTATCTCCCAAGCATCGTGAGGCCCAGGCCGAGATGGGCTCGAATACGGCGCATCTCCAAATTCCACTGTGATGTTAGCTTTCTGTTTCGACCTAACAGTGAAGAGTTCGGCCGCAAGGAAGCCGATTTAGCGCGTTTCAAACAACACTTTGGTCCGGGCAATGTCACCTCTTCGGTGAAACTTGTCGGCCGTTTCAAGGTTCTCAAAAAAATAGCCGCAGGAAAACAAGCCGCTGATGGATAAGATCATCGCAGCACTTGCAGCCCTGCCTCTTGGAGCACGCCAATCCATCACCTTTGATCGTGGAACAGAGTTCATGTCTTGGCCTCACTTACAGGTCGAGATCGGGAAGCGAAACTGGTTTTGCGATCCTGCCGCGCCTTGGTAAAAGGAACGGTCGAAAATACAATGTGCCGTGCCAGACGATGGCTGCCACGCATACTGGATATGCGGCAGGTCTCTGATCCAAACTTGAAAGGATCAGTGACCGCCTCACCAACACGCCCCTCAAGTGTCTTGGCTGGAAGACACGATAATCAACCCCAAAATTCACCGGGTTTAAAGTTGGCTTCTCCGGCCTGTGATGTGCTTCGAGAAGCAAATGAAGAAGTCTCGATTTACGGGAAGCCAGATCCTGGAAATTTTGAAGCAATGATGAGGACTAGAAAATCATCCAGTGCATCATTTTCCTGAAAAATGAAAGAATTGTTTGAGTGGCCGATCTCTGCCGGGAACATGGGATCAGCAGCGCGACTTATTACAACTTGTGTTCTGAGTATGACGGTATGGACACGCCGCTATGTCAGAAATGGAGGTCATGGTTCAGCAGGATCGCCGTCTGAAGAAAAGGTATGCCGAGATGGCGATGCAGAACGAGTTGCTTAAGCACGCTGCGGGCAAAGGACTTGAGGTCGTCTTAGCGCCGGGAGATGGTCATGAATGCAATCAATCTGCGTGGTGCAGGCATTGCGCTTGCCTGCCGAACGTTCCAGACCGGCGAGAGTTGCTATCGTTTTGTGCGCAAACTGTTCGACGAAAATGCGGAGATCGCGGACCGGTTGGTTCGGCTGGCAACAACGAATCTAACTAGTAGCTTCGGCTTGTATTTCCTTTACTTGTCCAATGTCAAAGGCTTTACCCGGATTACTAAGAGCTTCGTCCAAGAAGGTGCGACAGTCTCGGAACTCTCTGCACGCTCGGACCTTTCACCGGCCGCCTATGCCGACTTTGCTGGGCACTGGGCGAAAATGGGCGCAACCATCATCGGCGGCAGCTGCGAGGTTGGCCCCGCTCATATTGCAGAACTCGTGCGGCGTTTGACCTGAACGCCGGAGACGCTGCAGCAGGGGCATTCGGGTAAAGCGCTGTACGGATAGGACTTTAAAACACAGCCTGCAAAGCCCAAAGCCATGCAGAGGTCCCGCCTCATACGCAAAATCCGCGCGCGGGCGGCACGTAACCCGTACCACGCTGGGTGAGGCGGAGATTCTCATCCGCGATGAGGACAGGCAGCAGGAGCCGGAGGAGAGCGGCGCAACCACCTCGCTCGCCTCCCTCAACCGCGACCTTACAACCGCCCAGGAAATCACGTGGGACGAAGAAGAACACGGCGGCTTCTATGTCTCCGACGAAGCGGTGGGTGTCGTTCAAATCGGGATCACGGAAGCAATCAAGTCGGGCGGGTTTGTGGATTCCTATCTGCTCGGCAAGCAGCTGACCGAGTATGAAAGGCACCAGAACAAGCAGAGCATTCTAGCGCTGCGGCTGGCTACAAGGCTGCAACATAACCTGCGATCTTCACATAACTCAAGCCCGAGCCGTTCGGGACGACTGCTCCAAAGGCATTAGGGCTGGCGGCGGGAGTCCAATCAAAAGCCAGGGACCTCGCAGGTGGATACACCAAATGTAGTGAAACATGTACCAGTGAAGCGAAGTGAGGTACGGCAATGTGCTTAGTTCTGCCTCAGCCGGCGCATGAAACTAGACAAGATTTTCTTTCTTCAGCCCGCCTAAGGTGCTGTCGGGCATTAACCTAGACGCACCATGCGATGGGAGCCAATTTGCTCAAGGTGATTCTCGATTAACCGATTAACTTCCATGAGTGAAATGAGAGGTGCGTTTTTTGACCCTGATACTCTACTTCTAAATGAATTAGCATGATTAATCATCGCATTGATTATTGATATTGATAATCTAAAAAAAAACTAATTCTCACTGCGTCTGAGAGAATTCTAGTTTTACAACCAATAGAAAACCACTTGCCTTACGCTGAGTAATATTAAATAAAATTAGAATAATTTACGATCTAATACTATTGTAGAAAGTTGATAAACATTCATATTGCTGGTATCTCGACACTCGGTCCAGTAGAGGAAGTCCATCTCATACAATCGATGGACTCTTGGCTATCAAGGAGTGTGTCATGTCAAGCATTGAAAATAGCACTTCAAATACTCAGGAAGAAATCCGGGAAGACGTATCCAACACGACCGATGAAGTAAAATCTGTCGATGCGACTGTTCAACATGAAGAAAACCACGATGATCTGGACGACCTAGATGATCTGGATTTCGATCTTGAAGATGTTGAAGACAAGATCGCTCCCCTCGCTCTTTAGCCGGTTTCGAGCAGCTTAATAGCTGGGCAACTTCCGGCTTCAAATCATAGTGTGGAGCAATCTCATGAAGTTGATGATTATCTCTGGTAGCCCGCGCATGGGCTCCCAGTCGGGTAAGCTCGCCCATTTACTTGCAAAACGTCTATCCAGGCGGCGTAAAGAGGTGACTTGCGCTGTGTTAGACCTTGCGGAGCCAATCCTGCCAGAGCTGACGGACGATGTTTTCAAATCCCCGCCAACGCCGGGGTCACCTTGGCACAGCACCCTGGGTGACCTTTCTGACGCGGACGGCTTTGTGGTCATCACACCCGAATTCCACGGCATGGTGCCACCTGGTTTGAAAACGCTGTTCATGCTGTCTGGAGAGGGGCCGTTTTGTGACAAACCAGCCTTGCCGGTGGGAGTTTCGGATGGCATGGGCGGTGTCTGGCCCATTGCGGAGTTGCGTGTCTCCAGCTTCAGGGGAAATCGGCTCTGCTGGATCCCTGATGACGTGGTGGTGCGGCGCGTGAGCGACGTCAACGCCGCAACGGAACGGGCTTTCACCGAGCCGTCGCAGAAGTTTCCCGCCATCTGGGCGCGTTTGGATGCTTCCTGTGATCTTCTCATTGGTTATACCCGGGCGCTTTCAGAAGCGCGCAAGGACGGGGCTATTCGGAGAAAACATAAGGAAGCGGCATAGCGCTGCTGTTCCGCTTGTCCATTTGATTTTGAGGTACGCATGAAAACGGCGCCCGACTGGCTGCGACTTGCCCGAAACCACGATTATCGTTTGCTGTGGCTGGGACAAACCATCTCCACCTTTGGCGAATCCATCTATCAGGTCGCGTTTTACTGGCTCGCCTACGAGATGACAGAAAGCGCGTGGCTGGCGGGTCTCGTGGTGTTTTGCGCCAGCGCCCCTTACCTACTGTTCGGATTGATCGGCGGCGTTTACGCGGATAAATGGAACCGCAAGTCATTAATGCTGTTTTGTGATCTGATCCGAGCAGTTGCCGTGGCGGTTGTGCCTGCGTTGGCGCTGGCAGGCATGTTGACGGTCTGGCACTTGGCATTGATTGCATTTGTCTTGACAAGCGCCCGCTGTTTCTTTCATCCGTCGTTGAATGCAGCGGTTGCAGGTGTCTTGGATGATGACACCCGGGCCCTTGGGGTGTCCCTTGTGGAGGGCGGTTTTCGGGCTGCGCGCCTGATTGGTCTGGCACTTGGCGGCATTCTCATCGAGCTTTGGGGCGCAGATCAGCTCTACACCATTGCTATTGTAACCTTTTTTGTTTCCATTGGTTTTGTAGTGCCGCTGCGCAACGTCGGCCATGCCGAAGGTGAGGAGTCCGAGGACAACCTGCTCGGTGCTCTTGGTGGCACGCTGCGCTTTTTGCAGGGTCATAGAGATCTGTTTTGGGGCATCATCTTGTTCGGTGTCGGCCTGATGTTTGTCACTGGCCTGGAGCGTGTCGCGCTGCCGCACGTGGCAGACCAGAACTGGGGCGCAGGAGCCAGTGGCTTTGGTTGGGTTCTAGCCATGATCACCATCGGCTACGTTTTTGCGTCCCTCGTGATCGGCCGTTTGCAAATCAAAAATCCATCGCTCTACATTTTCGGCGGATGGGCCCTGTGGGGCGTCTTTTTTGCCGCGCTTGGACTCTCTGAAAACATCTGGATAGCGCTGAGCTTCGCCCTGCTGGTAGGCGCTGTAGAAGCGGTCGTGGATATTCCGCTTGTCGTGCTGATACAAACAAAAACGCCCGGCAGCCGAATGGGCAAGGTGTTCAGCATGTGGTCAACTGTCGCTTTTATCGGCGAGAGCTTGAGCGCGCTCATGATTGGTGCGTTGATCTCCCAGTCTACCGCTCCAGCTGCATTCATCATGTGCGCTGCCGGGACTGTGGCCATGGCCATCTTTGGACTGATTGCAAGCCGTTCGCGCGCTTCAGACGAACCGCAGGCCCTTGAAGGGGGCAAGTCATGACGATGACAGCCTCCCTCGCAACACAGGCGCCGGAGCCGTTCAGTTCGGGTGACGAGAGTGCTCACGAGGAAGTACGGTGGAAAATGATAGATCCCTTGTGGGATCCGGCTTCTGCAGAGTTCGCAGCTGCCCTGAGTAACGTCTGGGCGGGAGTAAAGCGGAGCCGAGAAGAGTTTGCTCGTTTCGCCAAGCAAGTAACGGCTGGGGCGCTGTCTGCCACCGCGCTGGAGCGACTTGATGCGGATTGGACAGAACAGCGAGAGAGCATTCAGGAACTCTATGTGTTTTTGGAGTGCAAGCGCTCTCTTGGCGAAACTTCCAAACACTTGATGAAGAATGCGGAACGTATTCGGCGCATTGCTACTGCGCATAAAAGTGCCCCTACGGAGTTTGTAGGGGTGATGCTCAAAGCAGGCCGAAACGCCTCAGATTTATTCCCGGAAGGCGTGCCTGAAAAGGTCTTAAAGCGCTGGCAGAGTTGGGAAAGGGACGAGGAAAAAAGCAAGCGCACTGAACAGATAGACCGGCTCGGTGGACCCGGCTACAGACAGTGGTGGCAGGCCTACCGTGACACTCGAGCGCAGCTTTATTTCCATCTGCCTGAGGACGGGATAGCCGATAACCAAGTCCCTGTGGTGGAGGCGACCCGCTTGTTGGCGCACCCGGTTCGAAGCATTCGGGAGAGGATTTTCGCAAGCGTGGAAACAGCTTGGCAGCCGCATCGAACCATGGCAGCCCACGCTTTGACCGGCCGCATTGCATGGCGATGTCGAGCTGCTGAGATCAAGGGCGAAGATCGCTGGCAGGAGGCCATTGCTGAAACGTCCCTCTCGCGCGGCGCAGTTGAGCGTTGTCTTGAAGCTGCAAACGCCCTTCGAACTGACGCTCAAGCAGCGCTAACGGCTCAAGCGCACATGGCAGGCTACGAGAGGCTTGCACCTTGGGATCTGGATGCTTCCAGCAACTGGGTTGGTCCGGTTCCACTAAACGAGGCGCTGAGGGATACCGAGCGAGCGTTCAATGCGGTTGATCCGGAAATGGCTGGGTTTTTCCGTCTGATGATGCAAAAGGGCTGGCTCGATGCCAGACCTCATCAGGCAGGACGCAGAACAGCGGACTTTCAAACCTCGATTGCCCGACGCGGCGTGCCACTCGTGCTCGTGAGCTATGATGGCCATGCTCTGAACGCGATCCGCATTGCCCATGAAACCTCGCACGCACATCATTTCTGGTGCATAAAAGATCTGCCCATGGAGCGGCACTATGTGCCAACGGCCTCCGCAGAAACAGTGGCATCGTTTGCCGAACTTCTGCTGCGTAGCCAATGGCAGCGCAGCGGGGAGAACAGTTCTCAGCACCCATGTGCCCAGTTCCGCCGCTACGCGTGGATGGAAGCGCAGGCCTTTATCGCCTTTGCGCTGATGCTGCCTGCCAACTTTACTTTTGAGAGGCAACTGACCGATGCGCCTTTCGCTTATACACCAGAGGAACTGGATCAGCGTTTCACGAAAGTTTGGTTGCATTGGTTCGGAGAGAACAAAGTTAGCCCAGATGTGAGTGCTTGGTATCGCAAACCGGTATTCATTGCCTCTCAGTTTCATGGCTTGCCCTACATTACCGGCTTTTTTCTTGCACACTTTCTTGAGGCGCAAAGACAGGCTTTAGGACCTCAGTTTGCTGGCGCCTACACCAGTCTTTTGCGCAGCATGGCTCAAAACGACATCAATACCGCTTTCAAAACAACTTTTGGTGCTGATCTGGAAGAGGAGGCCGTGTGGGAAACGTGCCTGAGCGTGATGCGGGGCCGATTGAACCAACTGATGACACTTGTCCTGAATGTTCCCGGGGAGGCTGCATCATATGCTTGATCAGCAATCCGCTCCTCACCAACAAAAAGCCCATGTCCGAGCTAGATGGCAATTTGGCCCTGAATTTGTTCTACGTTCTCCGGGCTTTCCGATGGAGGTGCTTGAACTTTTTCGCATGCAGGACACCTTGGCAATCCTGCTGGAAATGGGTGCTGAAGATGCGAAGACGCAACAGGTTTATAGCGAAGAAAATCAACGCATTTTGGACAGCATTGGGCGTCTTTTGCAAAGGCAGGATATTCGCCAAGCGCTGTTTGTCTCAAGCCCGGATGTTTATCGCAACGCGGTACCGAAAGTTGAGCGAGCGCTTGCGAAATCCCATTTCAACTCTGATGCGCGGCGCGCGTTACGTACCGTGTTTGCCTACCTCCAGCGCTTCGCAGCCAAGAACGAGACCACAAGCTTTTTTGGTACACTGAACTATGGCCGGGTAGATGACGGTTGGGATGGCTGGGCAAGGCTTGAAACCACCGTAGATCGGAAAGAGGGGCCGGGGCTCGCCATGGGCGAGGATCTTGTTACTGAACGCCGCGTCTTTTTAACGTTTTGGGCCCTGTCGGCGCTTGCCGAAAAAATCGCTGAAGAACCTGAGTTCAGGAACGCGTTGCCATTACATCTGAATCCCATGGTCCTCCTGAAAGCGGATGGGTTGACTATGCCGGATCAATCCCATCGCGCGTTGCCCCCTTGGGCGGTTGCAGTAATGGAGGCAATGGAAAACGGCCAGACCCGCAGCCAAATCCAGAAAACGCATGGCCCACGCTCTCAGGTTCTCATCGACAAGTTGGTTGCTTCCAGCATTTTGCGGCACGGCCCTATTGTTAGCTCCTCGCGCCTTGACGCTTTGGAAGAGTTGCTTGCCGTGGTCAGTGATTTGCCAGAAGGGTCCACACGCGACAGGTGGGTTGAGCGACTGACAGCGTGGCAACGGTGGTGCGCGCAGATGAGCGCAGCGTCCTTCCAGGAGCGGCAAAAGCTGCTCGAAGAGGCAGCCTTGCAGTTTGAAACGCAGACCGGCTTGTCAGCATGGCGTGGAACCGGCGCGATGTATGAGGACCGCACCATCTACTATGAAGAAGCACGTGGCAGCATCCGTGAGCTGACCTTTGGCCGCCGTCTTCATGAGGATCTTGTTCAACGGGCGGAGCCCTCTTTGCAACTCTCGGCAGCCATAGGGAATGCGCAATGGGAAGCCTTGCAACGCTCTGCCCGCGCCGTCTTCATGCATCTCTCACCGAATGGCACACCAGTGCCAGCCCCTCGGTTTATCGGTGCAATGAAGGGTGAGGTGCCAACAATGCCTGCGGTGGGCACAAACGAGGTGCAACGCCGTCTGGAAGAGCTGGTCTCTAATCAATCTGCAGATGCGGACGGGTGCGTGCGCATTGCCCCAGAACAGTTGATGCTGAAGGAGATTGAGGGGCCGCGCTACTCGCTACTTGATGTCTTCATCGGAGCAAAGGACATGGACGCCTTGGCTTCTGGGAACTATGAGCTCTTTGTTGGCAAGATGAACCATCATCTATTGCTGAACTCGTGGCTGACCACCTTTTTGCCAAACCGGAATGAGTACTCATGCCAGCTCAACAACAGGCTGAATGAAACGGGCCTGAGCGAACTTACCGCCCTTCAAGTGCGGCGGCGCAATAAAGGTTTCTATAGTTTCCCCGGTGAGCGCCTCGTTTACTCAGATCCTATTGGCCGTTTCGACAAGGCTGAGGGGGCCAAAGCGACATCTCTTGCGCGCGCTGAAGTCGGCCTTGATGATGATGGTGTGGTGCGGTTGATGGTTGGCGGCATGCCAATACCGCTTTACCTGACGTTGTCAGACCATCAAAAATACCCACCATTCGCCGCACTAGCCCTGCCTTGGCTGGCCGCGCCAGAGATCGATCTTGGACAGCACACGCCACGCATTTACTTCGGCGACTGCGTGATACAACGGCAACGTTGGTCCTTTGCTGCGGAAGCTCTCAACGACCTTACTGAGATGTCAGGCGTTGCTTTGCTCAAGGCCGCGCAAACCTTCCGGCAAACACACAAACTGCCAGAACGGGTTTTTGCAAAGGCAGATGCAGAACGCAAACCCATCTACGTGGATTTCGCCGTTGAGCATTGTTTGGTGATGCTCGCCAATCTGCTCAAACGCAGCACCGCAGTACGTTTTGAGGAAATGTACCCTGATGCTGAGAGCCTTTGGTTGACGCAGGGAGGTGGTCGCTACCCGTGTGAGCTGCGAGTTCATGCGATTTACCCCGGTCCGGTAGCGAAAGTACCAGAGACGACCAGAGCCTTTGCAGGCGCCAAGCTCGCTGCTGGCGCGGAAATCGCTTAGAGGAGGAAGACGGTGACCGCAGAACTCCAGGAAACAGATTTGCCCGCCACCACAACCATAGATGGAAAGTGGTTTGAAACTCTCAGGTCTGAGGTTGCAGCGGGGCACCGACAACTGTTCATCAACCCGCACGCACATGGCGGACCAGATGCATTTGATGAAGCAGTTGAACAGTTGAAGCGCGAAGGTGAACTGGTCGATGTTTGGAGCTTTGCACCAAATCACGCTGCACCCTTTCAAGGACTTGCTGGACTGGTAGCCAAGTTCCTGCCCAGCTTGTCCAAGGAATGCGAAGGGCTTGTATCGGGCAAAGCTGCAGAGCTTACCGCTGTGAACTTGCATGTGACGCCGGAGGACCTGACGTTCATCGCAATGGACGCGCTAGCGCTTCCAGCTTCCGAACGCCGCCTTTCCCGTGAGAGTGAATACACGTTTCGCATAACCAACGGCCTTGCGCGACTGGTCGTGGAAGGATTGGAGAAGACAGCTGCCTTTGCGGGCCAGAGACTCTGGATCTTTGTTCCTGACGTAACGCAAATCGACAGGGTGAGCCTGCTGTCACTCAATCAGTTACTCCAGTTCGCCAGTCAGAAGATAATAGTGGTTTATGGCGGTCCCTCCTCATTGAACGAACTGACGCGTTGGGGGACACAAGAGGTCTTGACAACTGAGCCAGCGTCAACCGACGAACGACGCAAGTTCCTCAAGTCATTCCTGTGCCACCACGAGCCAACGCCACTTGGCACCATGGAGCCCGAAGAAGGCCGGCCCAGCCCGCTTGCCCCACTCCTTCGTGATGTTGATAGGTTCAGCGAAGACAGTTTGTTCGAGGCCATTCAAGTTGGTCAGTATGATCTGGCGCTTTCTGTCTTGGAACATCCCGACTTTGAGCTCGAGGCAGAGACAAGGGCGCGGCTCTTGGGTCTGGCGCATGCCTACATCGGTAACTTTCAATTTGCTCAAGAGATCTATCACCGGGCCATGAGCCAGGCCAAAGACCCGGTCATGAAAGCCCGCTTTTGTGTGTACACTTCGTTGCTCTCGGCAAAACGCCTCTCTGAATATGACAGGACGATTGCCCTGATCGATGAAGGCCTTGCGGCCTTAAAGGGTCATGGTGAGGCGGCGGCGTTGCTCGAAACTGGATGGTTGTTGAATGTTCGTGCGCTGGTAATGTTTCGCACCAAGCGGATCGAAGAAGCGGCTGCCATTTGCAGGGAAGCCATTGCAACCATCAAGCCTCTACAGGGCAGTGATGCACTTCACCTCAAAATCAACCTCATTTCCAACATGAGCATTCTGTTTGAGGCAGATGGCAACCTCCGTAAATCTCTGGCGGTGTGGGAACGATTTGAAGCTTTCAACACGGGACCAGCTCGTGCGTTGTTTGCCAAGATCTACCACTTTCGGAAAGCTGGCCTGTTGTTCGGGCTTGGGCAAATCGACATGGCAATGGACCAGTACCTGGCATCCTGGCACGAGGCGCAGAGTATTCACGACACCTTCCACTCAGTGGTCATTGCTCAAACCCTCGGCAAGGCGGAGTTCCAGAGGCGGCGGTTCGAAGCTGCTGCAATCTGGTTTGAGCGGGCTGAGACAGAAGCCAAACGATGCGCCGACCATGCAGCAGCGAACAAATCGGCCGCCGCACGCTCCTTAGCACTCAAAATGGCGGAAAGATCGCGTGACGATCCCTCTGAGGTCGCGATCTCTGACTGCGAGGAATGGCTCCACCGTGCCCCGGAAACCAAGCTGGGGCGCCCTTTCTACCTTTATCATATTGCTGCTTAACGTCATGAAATCACAAGATTCCCATTGGCAGATCATACCCGACATGGTGGTGCGTCACGCAGGTTTCGCTTTCGACCGCCTGACAGCTCTTCGCATGAACAAGACAGCTAATGAGCTGGACGTTCTTGTTGCGCTTGAACTTGAGAGGGAGCAACTGAAAGCCAAATTGCTGGCAACGGGTTTTGTCTCCGCTGTTGATCGGGTGAAAAACGACAAGGCAGAGTTAAAACGGCTCTCGCGCGCCAGAACAAAGGTGGGACGAGGTACATTCGATCGCATGGCATTGGCTGCGTGGGGAGATAGCCAGTCAGATCAGGATTTTGCTGAACAACTATCGGCGTTTGCACAGCTGACGGAACAAATTCGTGATGCTGAAAAGATATCGCAGGATGCGTTCGAAAGTGAAAGGCCACTGACCACACAAACAATTCGTCAGCTCTATGCAGAAGATCCTTGGTTGGCAGAAGCAATCTACATATCCAACCCGGACCTCTACGAGAAATCGTTCAAGCGGTTTGTTGAAGGGCGGGAACGCCGAAAGGCACAAGAGCGACGCCTTGCTCTTTATCTCCATCGCTTTTGCGCGAAAAACGAAACGGCAAGCTTTTTTGGCCCGATGAACTATGGCGTTTTCAACGCGGACCATAAAGAGCCTGTCCGTATACGGAAAAACGGCAAAAAACTGAGTGAACGCCGCGTTTACTATTCGTTCTGGATGGTGGAGGCGCTGGCTAAAACCATTGCAGCCGATCCAAAGGTATCGGCAGGCTTGCCTGTGCGGCTTCACCCCTTGCTGGTTCTACAGACCGAGGGAGACGCTCCAAGCGCCTCGTTCGCCGGAACACCGTTAAAGTTGCCAGCTAGGGTGCTTGAGGCTTTTCAGCAAGTCGAGACTTGTTCCAGCTTAGAGGAGCTGCGCAAGGCCATTGGCGATGAACGGCTTTTGGACAAGATACTCGGTCGATTTGTGCTGGCTGAGATATCGCTGCCCTCAACTGTGTTCAATCCAATGGCAACGCTCGAACAAATGCTGCTCGAAATGCCATTGGAGAGCGGTGCTCAGGAAACATGGCTCCCTGTACTCAGCCATTTCAACGTTGAGTTGGAACGCCTCGCTGACGCTGATGTGGACACCCGCGCGCAAATCACGCGAGAGATTGAACAATTTTTTACAAAAGTGACCGGTGTGGAGGCGCGGCGAAAGGGTGGAGAAACCTATGCCGACCGCACATTGATGTATGAAGAATGCAGCGGTACGCTCGATGAGTTCTCATTCAATACGTCGTTCACAGAACAGATGATGGAACGCTTGCAGCCCGTGCTCAAGCTGCTCACGATCTACGGACATGTAGGGCACCGGTCAAATTTGGAGCGTGCGCGGCTGGCGTTCGATCAGATTGCGGCAGGGCGCACTCGCATTCCGTATCTGGAGTTCATTTCAGGCATTGATGCCCTGGAGAATAGTGGTGCCTTACCCGATGCCGGTGCCGAAGTGCGGGGTTTCTTGGCCCAACTGAGCGCGCTGGTTAAAGAGCGGCAGCAGGACGGCGTTTCGCGGCTGAGGGCTGAAGACTTTACCCAGTTTGAGCATCTGGATACGGGATTGGCGGTTCACACTTCTCCGGATCTCATGCTGTGCGCCCCAACGCAACAGGACCTGAGCGATGGTCGCTATCAGATCGTTATGGGGGAAGTGCACCAGTTCCTCGCAATGTGGGGGTCGCAGTTCCTGTTTCATCATGATGCCAAAAGCGTGCGCCGTAGGGTCGAAGATCGCATAGGCCAACTGGATGGGTATGGCAATCTTGCGACGGTTCTCAATGCACGTCGGCATAAAGGCCTGATCAACGATGGTTTCCCCGGGACCTTCATTGAACTGACCGGATTAGCAGGAGAGGGTACGGATCGGGTGGCGATCCGCGACCTGGATGTGGTACGCACCGCTGAAACAACGGAACCAGTATTGCACTTGGTCAGCCGTAAAGATGGACGACAGTTCAACCTTTATCATGCTGGGGATGATAAACTTCACCTGTGGGCGTTCTCGGTTCCACCGCTTGCTGCACCGCCCGTTCGTTTTGAAGGGTATACGCCGCGCATCCTAGTTGGAAATGTCGTTTTTCAGCGGGCCCGCTGGGAGGTAACCCGCAAGGAGTTGCTCGACAATCTGCACGAGCCCAACGAGTTGCAGATCATGCTCGCATTGCGGCGCGTTTGCCGACGGAATGGCATCCCAAATCTCAGTTTTGTTCGCGTGCCATCCGAGAAAAAGCCCTTGTTCCTTGATCTTGATAATGTGAACGCATGCTCCAGCGTAATTCAGGCGCTTGGGAAGGATGAACGCCTTACATTTGTTGAAATGCTCCCCAACGACAAGGATCTGTGGCTTTCAGACGCCGAGGGGAGCTACAGCGTAGAGATCCGCGGCACATGCGTCCGCCCTCGTGTTGAGACGGGGATTGCCTCATGAGCGTGATCCTTGACACCTCATCAGCCGATGGAGAGACGGCCCATCGACATACCACCTCTGCGCCTGAGCTTGTGCATCTCAGCCCGCAATGTGAGATTTGGCGGCCTTTCGTTCTGCGTTCAGCAGGTTTTCCGTTCGATCTCTTGAACCGTATTTCGCTTGATGAAGATACGATAGAGCAGATTGATCTTCTGGATCGCCATGAAATGGAGCTTAATGAGGCGCAGCAGGACCTCAAGGTCCGCTTGTTACCCGAGTTGTTGGATGTTCTGAAGTCCGGGTCAACTGATAGGGCTCGTCCCTTGCGCAAAGACCTCAATCGTCTGAACAAGCAGGCACAACGTGGTGAACCGCTGCAAGGAGTTGAGGGGCTCAGCGAAGCATTAGCCGCAGAGTACGGCACGGATGCAGGATTAAGTGCCTGGGCCAAAAACTATGGGGCACTGCAAAATGCCCTGCGGCCGCTCCAACGCAGCACGACTTCAGCTTTCGAGAGTGCGTTTGCCGACAGCCGTCGTGCGTTATGGGATCAGGCTTCTCAATCAGATTTCACGCAAGCCGTCTTTCTCTCGAATGCAAATTTGGCTGACTTGTTTACTCGGCTGAAGTGCCCTGAAGGCAATGAAAGAAACACCAAAGTGCGTCAACGCGAGAACACGCTTTGGATGTATCTGCAGCGCTTTGCTTCAAAGAATGAGACCAACAGCTTCTTTGGCCCACTCAACTACGGCCGTATCGACCAAAATGCAGATAACGCGCCTGCACTCGACTTGAGCTATCAGGCCAAACGCCGGGTCGCCTATGCCGCAGAATGGTTGGTCGCAGAGATTCTTGACAAGATCTCGAAGGAGCCGGATCTGAAGGCAATCCTGCCTGTTGTGTTACAGGGACCAAGGCGACGCCACCGGGAAACCGATTGGATCCACGAAGGCTTGTCGCAGCGAAAACTGGCGCAAGTACTCGGCACGAGCGAGGCATTTGTCGAACAGCGCCTTGCGCCGCTTGTTGAGCAAGGCTTCGCCGCGCGAAGATTGACCGTTCCCTCGGCAAGGGTCGACCAGCTGAGCGCGCTTATCGAAGCGCTCTTGGCCTTAGAGCCTGCGACTACGGCTGAAACCAGAGTGAGGGCGGATTGGCTGGCTTTCGCGTACCAGATCAACGATGCCCGTATGGCCTTTGCTGAGGCGGACGAAGCGCAAAAACGGGATCTGATGGAGCGCGCAGAACGGCTTTTTTCTCACAAGCTAGGGGGCGCAGCACGGCGCAATGAAGGGCGCATGTTCCGCACCCGCCAACTGTTCTATGAAGAGGGATTTGGCGGCGCAAACTTGCATCTTGCGCAAAGCGCCTTGGATCCTATCACCGAAGACCTAGAAGCACTGGCGCTGGCCTGCAGGGTCAACACACACTGGCTGCACAAGATCCACATGGCACGGTCCATGGCACAATATGACCTCTGGTTTCCGGGACGTGAACGGGTGCGTTTTGATCAGGTTGCCAAGAGGATGATGCGTGTTGATGCCGGGGAGGCAGAGGCCGCGCTGATCAGTGACGAGACACGCGCCCTCGTGAGGGCCCATGACGGTTTCAGGGCAAACTGGTTTGAAATTCTGGAACGGGTAAGTGCCACAGAAGAGTGGCCGCGAGATCTGCAGCAACAGCTAGCAAGCGATCTGGAGCTTGATCCTGTGTGGTTCATGTCACCGGACCTTCTTATTGCCGAAAGTCTGGCAGGTGGCGAGCGACAACTTCAATGGGTTCTGGGTGAAGTACACCATGGCATCACCATGGATGGTTGGATGTTGGCTCTTCATCAATCCCATGATGAACTGCGTGGCCAGCTTGATGCCATTGTTCAAGAGCGAGCGGGGCAAGATGAAAGGCTGGCAGCCAATCTTGTATTGGCGCGGCACATGAAGACTTCGCCGCAAGTCTACCCCGCATTGAATGTTGAGTTGACTGGAACCGCGCCCAACCGAACATCCGCCAAGTCCTTGGGGTTGGCAGATCTTCACGTAAAACGGGAGCGAGAACGTCTGATATTGCTCGATCCCCAAAGCCAGCGCGAGGTCAGTTTCCTGCCGCCAGCATTCGGTTTCGATCCAATGGCATACAGGCCGTTCGAGCTGTTTTCCTACCCAATTTTGCGTCTGCCTGAGCCACTGCCTTCTGAGAGGGATTTCTCGCCACGACTGGGACGTCACGCTTTTATCTTCAAGCGGGCGGAATGGACGATCGCCGCCCATGATTTGGCGCAGGTCAAGGCACACAAGGCTTTGATGGAGCGCTTTCGTGCCATGCGCCAGTTGGCGTCAGAGCGTTTCATTTCGCAGTTCAGTTTTGTCAAAATTGAAAGCGAACCCAAACCAATTCTGATGGACCTTGAGAACCCATTGTCTGTAGAGGCTGTGCTCGGTGCGGCCCGTGGTGACGGTGCATTGCGCCTGAGCGAAATGCTGCCAGATGGTGACCGCCTTTGGTTCAGCGGCACGGATGGCAGGTCCTACACCAGCGAACTGCGGATGCTGATGGTGGGAGGAGCCAGCTCATGAGAAAATGGAAGCTTGCACCGCATTTCCTGATCCGCTCTGCCGGGTTTCCGCTCGAACTTCTTCAAGGTCTGAACTGCTGCCAGACCGCACAGATGGTTGATCGATTGCTGAAGGAAGAACGGCGCCTGGAGCTGCTTGCACAAGAGATGGCTTCAAGGTGGATGGAGCTTCCCAAATTGCCCGGCCTCAAGCGAAAGAGTTTGTTCAAGTCACTTGGGGGCAAGGCCGCGTTCTCCCAAGAACGACTTGAGCTGGCAGCGGCCGAGCCTACGCTCAAGGCGGATATGGTTGCCTGGAATGAAGCCCTCTCAGCGCTGCCCCCACTTCAACAGGAAGTAGAGCAGACATTGCGGCGGGAATTGCTGGCCGCACGCCAGCACTTGACGAACGCGTTTGACGATCCGCTGCTTCACGAGGCTGTGTTCCTCTCAAGTCCCAGCATGTACAAGAACGGGCTTGCAAACCTGTCAGCACCGGCGGCAGAACGCACCAGCGCTGTCCGCCGACAGGAGCGGCAACTTGCATTGTACCTGCAACGGTTTACCGCAAAAAACGAGACGACCAGCTTTTTCGGGCCGATCAACTACGGCAAGGTACTTCATCACGCCAGCCCCGAGGAGGCAGAGACTTGGCCAATCCGCTACTCACTCTCCGCTGAAGGGGTGAAACGCAAGGCCTTTATGGCTTTTTGGGCCGTCAAGGCGTTGGCGACAACGATTGCCACCCATCCAAGGGTACGCACTGAGTTGAAGCCGGTGTTGGTGACGGGATGCAAGGTGCGAGAGGATGGTACGCTCTGGATAGCGGCAGCAAACCGGAGCGTAAAGCTCTCCAGGCAACAACGTGAGATACTGCGTTGTCTCAACAAGGGCCGGTCATTTGGTGAGCTGGCACGGGAAGCTGGCCACTGTCCAGAGGCTCTGGAGGACGTACTACGGCCCTTTATGGAAAAACGTCTGGTTGAGATGGGCATCCATGTGCCAATGCAGGAAGCGGATGCTCTGCAATGGCTGAAAGACTGGCTAGACGCACTTAACATTGACGATGAACAGATCAGCATCTGGCGAGACTTGTTGGGTATGCTTTGCCGAAAAAAGGCACTCTATCCCCTTGCCGATGCGCCACAAAAACAGGCTCTCTTGAAAGAAGCAAACGAGCTGTTCACCAAGTTCACGGGGCAGGAGTCAAGCCGAAATCAAGGTTCCATCTACGCAGATAGGTTTCTGCTCTATGAAGAGGGTGTGGGGCCTCTTGAACATGGCGAAATGACCTCGGCGTTTGCAGAAAAAATGACGGCAAACCTAGCTCCCTTACTCGATATCTGGGCTTTGGCTGGCCAGCAGCGCTCAGCGTTTTTGAAAACGCTTGGCAAACAGATTTATCAATCGCTCTACGGTGAAAGCACGGCCCAGGTTCCTTTTGCCAAATTCATGCGGGATGTGCTGGGCCATGAAAAGCTGAAAGAGTGGGAGAGTGAGGCCGCTTCCTTTCGGTCAGCGGTTGCGCAACACCTCACAAATGAGGAGCTCCTTGAGCGCCTTGGGGATCGATACAAAGAAGACGGTATCGAAGTGCTGAAAGTGCCGGGATCCAGTTTGGTCGCGGCAGCTAAGCAGCTTGCTGACCAGCAGCAGCATGATCAAACGCCTCTGATCTGTTCACCGGACATAATGATCGCCAAAACACCAGCAGGTACTCCGCGCATGGTTTTGGGGGAGGTGCATGATACAGCCATGGTGTGGGGATGGGCACTCGGCCTGCATCCTCAGCACCCCAAACCGCAAGAGGAAATGTGGGCTTTTCTGGCGCCAATAAGCGGCCCGAATTGCGCAAACATTGCCGGATCTACTCGGCTGAAAATCACACCATTTCGGTATCCCGGAGTGACCATTCCTGTATCTGCCGGAGCCGATACAGATGGCGTTGAAACTATCGACCTTTCCGAGGTTTGGGTGAGGGTACAGCATGACGGCCTTGCATTGATGCACGACGCGAGTGAGGTCCCGCTCGCCCTCTTTAATGGGGAGCTGTCTTCTTTATTGCATCAAATCTTTGCGCTGCCACGCGTGGTACCTTTCACCATTTCGTTCGGCGCGTTTACGCCTCGCATTGAAGTGGATGAGATCGTTCTGCAGCGGGCGCGCTGGATCCTTGATCGCACCGAGTTGGGGCTGGATAGCGGTAGTGGAGGCGATACCAGTGCCTTGATGACAGGTGTGCGCCGCGCGCAGCTGAAAGCCGCGCTGCCAGAACAAGTCTTTGCGAAAATTCCCGGTCAGCCCAAACCGGTCATGGTCGATTTCCGCAGCCCTTTAAGTCTGGAGTATCTGGAGGCGCTAATGCCGTCAGAAGGACACGCGGTGCTCACCGAGATGATGCCGGATGACAACGGACTCTGGCTTGATGTGGGAACAGGCAAGCCCCATACCGCCGAAATTCGCTGCACCTATGCCGCTGTTGCAGAGCAGGAAGCCTCTTGACAAAATTGGAGCCAAGCATGTTGCAATCAATCCAGAACTCGCAAGTCTTGACCACACCTCAGGCTTACTTTGTGCCCGTTGCCCTTGAGCCTGATCGAGCAGAGGCTAGGCTCCTTGAACAGGTTCCGACCGCAAAGCCCTTGGTGCTGCGCGTTCGGCCTGTGGTTGGCGACGCAACACTTGGCTTCGGCAGCATTGCCCCCTTGGTCGCCCGGGCTTTGTCCTGGGCGGAAGCAGATCCCGAGAACAAAGAGTTCTTGCAAAGCATTGCGGCCGAACTGACTTGGCTCTTCCCTGAGCTGAGAAGTAAGGACTTCTTCAAAGCGGCGCCTGAGCTGACCGAGATTGCAATCGCGCCATCCCGGCGACGCTTGCACAAGGAGTCCGAACAAATTTTGCGCGTGACCGTGGCGCTGGGGCGGTTGCTGCGCAAATGGCTATGCTCAGACGAATGCGAGATCGGCGTCGTGCATGCAGTGCATGTTGACGAAATAGACGAGCAGTCTGTGAGGGTCATGCGCCGCGTCGCGGACATCATGCCAGAAGGTGGCCCGCTCATCCTCTTTTCCCGTGGCGGGGAGTTCAAAGAACTCGTTGTAGAGGGGCTGGCCCCTTGGCTCGGCCAAAAAGAACGACGCGCTGCCATGATTAAAGGCGTCATGCAAAATCTCAAGCATGTTGTGTTGGATCAAGACGCGAGATCACCAGTTTCAGCTCTTGAGATTGTTGAGATAGACGGCATTACCAACCTTGGCACACGCGAGAAAGCACTGGTTGAGGCCCTCAACACGTCCATTGAGGAGAATGAACAACCCGAAACGCTTGCCGCTCATGCAATCGCCGCGATTGAAGAGGCAGTGTTCACACTGAACTTCCCCCAGGCAAGGGCCATTCTGGGGCGAATAGGTGAGCGCTTTATCGAGTTTTCTCCTGAGCAACAGCATGAGCTCGTGCTGCATCTGGCTTTCGCTGAAGCGTTTGCCTGCCGTTTCGAAAGCGCGGCAGAGGCGTTGCAATATGCCATGTCTTTGGCTGATACGGCTGATGAAAAGGCGATGAGCCATTTCTTCCTTGCACTGTTAAAGATCAAACGCCTAGGTCAGCCACTGCAAGGCCGCGAGCACCTTGATAAAGCCATAGCGATGTTAAAAGACCGAACCGATGATGCCGCGCTGAATGACTTGGCCTGGCTCTACAACTTGCGGGCCCTGTCTTTCGTCGAGCTGCGCGACGTAGCGAATGCTCGCAAACAGGTCCTGATGGGCATCAAGTACAACAAAGCCTGCAAACGGACGCCCGATTCAATACACCTCAAGATCAATCTGTTGTCTAACATGACGAACTTGGAGGAGTTCACGCGTCAGGTACCAAAAGCAATTGAGCGGTGGTCTGTGTTTGAACCCATGCTGAAGTCTGCCGCCGGAAGCTTTGCGAAGCACTATCACTATCGGATGGGCGGACTGCTCACAAAGGTTGATCGGTTTGAAGAAGCCGCTGACCATTTCATGAAAGCTTTTGCGGAAGCTCGCAAGTCCCATGATCTCTTCTATGCGGTGTTGATTGCACGCGATCTGGGCGGAGTTCTCTATCGGGCGGGGCAGGTTGAAGAAGCCTCAACGTGGTTTGAAACGTGCGTACGTCTTCAGGATGAGATGGGCGCGGATGATGCAATCAGTGCCGACTGGGTCGCGTTGTGGTACTGCCGATGGTGCGTAACCTCCAAAACCGCCGGTGCCAACGCGGTGAAGCAACCACTCTACAAATCCATCTCTTCCGGCAGTATGGGGCGTGAAGGCGAAGATCAGTCTGGTGCGAACGCTTTTGCGCCAGTCGAGTTCCAATTCTTGCCGCGCCCCGGCACCAAGCTGAACCGTCCGTTTGACATCACAAACTTGTACTGGGAGTCAGCGTCGTAATGGAAGAGCGGTTTCGAAATCCAGCCCCTACGCAACCACCAAACACCACTGACGCCCTTATTATTGGCGGAGGGGTGGTTGGAGTTGTAACCGCCCTGCGTTTACTGCAGGCCGGGAAGAAGGTGGTGCTGGTAGAGGCGCGAGACGCCCTCGGGCTTGAGGCGAGCGCTGCCCGGGCAGGTCTGTTAACGACTGTGGCTGAGGGGGAGGCAGGAACACCATACTCACGGTTGTCCATTGCCGGTCTGCAGCGGTTTCGCCAACTGGTGGCTGAGGTGGGCGGCGAGCAGCACCACGCACGACATGGTGTGGTCGAAAGCCCACATTTGCGCGTGGCACAAGACTCCAAAGAGCTTGAGTTGCTCTCAGCATATCTCGCCGATCCCGGCCTTGCTGATCCCCATGAGCGTCAACTGGATGCAGCTGCACTGCGGGCGCGTCACCCCTACATTGCCGAGGGCATTGCAGGTGGCATTGTTGGTGCTCATGCGCATCACACATACCCACCCGCACTGGTGTCTGCCCTGGCACAGTGTGCGCTGGACTTGGGGCTGACACTCCTGACCGAAACCCGTGTTGAAGCATTGGTGCACACAACTTCGCGCGTTATTGGTGGGCGTCTCTCTACGGGCGTTGAGATAGAAGCTGCCGAAACAATTGTCGCGACAGGTTACCAAACCGGGAGCCTGCTGGAAGGCATGGGGCTACAGGTGCCCATAAGCCCGGTTCGTGGGCAAATGATCGTCGTTTGTTTGCCTACCCGTCACCGTTTCGACCCCGTGATTACTACGGGCCGCGGCTATATCGTGCCGAAGGCGGGTGGGCGCGTTGTGATTGGGGCTACTCATGAAGCGCGGAAGAGCACTCCAAATCATACCCTTGGAGGGCTCTCCAGTCTTGCCGAGATCGCGCGGGTCGTGCCGATACTCCTGCAAGCGCCTGTGCTTGATCAATTTGTGGGTATTCGCCCCATGACACCCGACGGCTATCCGTTGATTGGACGTTTTGCCGGGCTGGATGGGCTGATCATGGCTACTGGCCATGGCAGCCATGGTGTCTTGCTGAGCGCCATCACCGCCGATGTTGTCTGTGGTCTTGCCTTGGGCGAACCAGCTCACAAAGACTTTGAGGCGTTCAGACCCGACCGTTTTTCGGTTGCCGCATAGTTTGGGAGAAATTGTTCATGTCACTTCGCCTGATTTACCCGCCGCAAACGGATCCCACCGCGCCTGATGTTGAATTGATAGATCTGGCGGCGCGTGTTTGCGCTATGGGTGGACACCTTCTTGACGCCAACCAATTGGCATTTCGACGCTTTCTCTCAGGTTCCCATGCTGCAGCCCGCTGTGCACTACTGGAAAAAAAGCTGGCTGATGCAACGCCGGATGAGGGGTTGTTGAATGGCGATCACGCCTACGGCTATTACCGTCTGCTGCGCAGCAAGCTTTTGCAGTCTGACCTCAGCGAGGAAGATGCCGGGCAAATGTTGAGTGCTTTACTTCAACAGGATGCATCGCCGCCCAGGCAAGATGTGTTACGCCAAGACATAGAACGAAGGCTCGAAGTTGGCATTGCACCTTACTACGGGCAGCTTCGTCTCAACGACTTAACCGCTGTACATAGTACAGAAGTGAGTTCGGATCTCCGTGCCGTTTGCGAGGATCAATCATTTCCCTATCACGATTTTTGGCGAGACCTTATTGGAAGGGTCGGGGTGCAGGCCTCCGAGACTTGGCTTGTCTGGCTTGATGCGGACCAACAACTCCTTCCCGCTATGAGCTTGCTAAAAGCGCTCTCTGAGTTCAGCACGCATGGCGAAGACCTGCCGCACCTTGTTTTCTGCGGGCCGGTTTCGCCGAACTTGAATAAAGCAAAGAAATGCGGCGCACTACCAGACGTTCCCGTTGAAATCCTGCCAGACAAATCCAGCGTCATGGCAAAGCTGGCAGATGCCGACATCGGTGTGTCCCCCCACCATTGGGTCAGTGCAATCGGGTCCTTTACACTTCAGGGGCCAGCGGTGCCTGTCCTGCGGGTCACGGCCTCTCCGGAGTCGAACCATGCGTTTCATTCCATGTTGGCAAGCGGCGCACTGGATGAAACATCCGTGCGACTGCTGTTCGTGGCACCGAGCACGCCCGATGCCCTGTTGGATCTGGCGGGGCTTCTGGCCGGGAAGGAAGCTGCATGGTCGGCCACCCTTGGTTTCGGCCAGACGCTTTCACGGGAGGTCGCGCAGCGTTTGGCGCATGGGGGCTTGAGCTCATTGATGTTTGAGGTCAAAGGGTTTGCGGGCTGGCCCGATGAGCCGTCAGCACAGGAAGGGTTGGTGGCCTCCTGGCGTACCGCCAAGCAGGCTGATCTACATGTATCGCTAACGCTGGTCTATGGCTTCCCACGGGATACGGCTGCGAGCTTCGAGAGGTTTATCTCGTTCCTTGAAAAGAATAGGAATGAGATAGACCAAATCTTGCGTCTAAAGTTATACAGGGTGCCAGTTGGCTCTCCTGTACACAGATCGCCTGAAGATTTTGGCATCTTGGAGCTGATGGATCCCGGAAATGCAGATCTTCCAAGAGCTCTTCACTTTCGGAGTGAAACCGGGCTCAACAGTGAGAATTTTTTCCAAACCGCAGCTGAGTTGGCGCCCCGCCTTAAGCTCCGTGACAACGACTTGCCACCGTCGCCGCTTCATGCTGATGAAGGAACGCCTATCGCAATTCAGATACCAGAACAGACGAAATCAGGCCTAACGGGAGAGTTCGGGTACAATCTGAAAGTCACAAAAGCGCCCGGTGTCCGGCTGGTCCAAACACAATTTGACTACCGCGCACTGGATGATCTTTATGGCGACTTCCGACCTCGGCCAAACACACCACCTCCGCAACCAACCAATGTGGCAGCGAAGAAAGCATGGCTCGCGTATAATGCGAACAATGGCCGCATTCTAAACCTGAGTGACGTTTTGGGCGGATTGCTAAACAAAGCGGAAGAACCAGTTTCCTTGAAAGACTTGACGGGATCATTCCCGCCTGCTGCTCGGGAAAAGATTGAACTGGCACTGAAGAAACTCATGGAGCACGGGCTCCTCGTGCCCGAGCGGCAAACTGCCGATATCTCAGCCTAGCAAAACAACACAGAAATGCCCAGAGGACCTTGTTTCTGGGCATTGCCATGGTTCCATAAGATGGATTATGGGGCAATTCCGTGTAGCGGGGTGTGCGCTGGCCCGAGGTGCGCACCCTATTTTTAGTTTAGCCCAACCCCGCCAGAGAGTGTTGTATTTAGAACTGCTCCATGCTTTTTAGAAATCGCGGTCAGTCGAGCATCAAGAAATGCCTGCCCGTCATCGCTAAAAAACGAAACAGTATCAAGAATATCCTGAATATCTTTATTTATATCCTCCCACCTCCCTAAGTCTTGCATAATAATTTTCTCAATATATACTATTCAGAACAATCAACTTGCGAAAGTTTGTTAAAGAATTCCTCTTGATCCATTCCATAATAAACGAAATCTGAATACAGCACATTCAGCGGACGCAACTTGAACCACATAGGTGGATGAAAATCACCTATTGTGACCGAAGGTAAGTCGATCCACTGAATAATATTTTCATAATTGGAGAGGCCGTAATGGATGCCGACCCCAGCCATCAGACACTGGAAATAATTTGTATCATCTTCATCAGAAACAAAAATCGCAGTTTTTTCAATCTCAAAACCTGAAACAGTTCTAACAATATTACACTGCTCATCACCAAAATGCTGCATCATTTCTGCAGAAACTTCGGTCGACGCCAAGTAATTGGAATAATACTTGTCAGGTGCTACCAAAATATCATAGGAAATGTCTTCTTCAAAGTTCAAACCATCTATATTGCCTTTATATGTGTTCCAAGTATAAAATGGCACATTAAGCCCGGTGTCTTGAATTGATACTGAGTAAATCGCGTACTTACCTAAATCCACAGAGGTCATATTCAGCAAAGAGAATCTGAAACCGCGATATCTCCGAGCATTCGTCTTGTCGGTGCTCTTTTCTCTATGCCTATAAACTTGAGTAATTCCAATTTCGTCATCAAACCAGAGATTATTGGATAGAGTAAATCCAACGTCTCCGAGCCAATCTCTTTCGCATACCACAATCGATTTGTTGGCTGACTGAGCTAGCGCCGGCGTAAGAAAAACTAGACCGGAAACAACAAGCCTCGTGAAAGCATTAAGAGAGCGCATCACCACTTCCTGATTTCAACATTACCATCTAACAGCGCGGCAGCTTCCAAGCCTTTAGCGGTACCGCAGACCGCTTATGGAGCACATTGACCGCCTGCGAATTCATTATCTTTGGTCGGAACTAAACCCGACTTTCTTCAATAAGTTGCATTGATTTTTCATGAACAGTAGTTTTCTCAGGCATGTATAACAAATGAATTTAATAAAATTCAACGCTTTACAAAATAGACACCACGAAATTTCATTCACACTATATGCATATGGCATAATTCATCGCCCATTCTCTTAAGTTTCTTTAGTTCAACTAGATAATTTGAGCAGGCATAACATCCGAGCACGAACGCTAATAGCGTTTAGTAAGCAGTCGGTGCATCAGAATGCACATGCAAACTTCTCATCAATTACTTCGATTTTTGTAAGAGGTATTCACTTCATCTTTTTATGGCTGAGGCTCAATCATATCCAAAGGCAAGTGGCGCCAACCGTGAAGAGTTCGGCCACTGGGTTGCAGATCACATCCAAACAGCCAGTGCGAATGCGGAGAGCTCGCAAGGTTTTTAGGCCGGAGTGCCAGAGCTGCTCTTATGTTCAAGGGCAAGCGTTCCGACAGATCCGTTGTTTTTCTGCCTGCTCATCCGTGAGCCGACAATGTAACGTTTGGCGCAGACACCTCCGACTTTGCGCCGATGCCTGGGGTGTGATCAGTCTTCTTTTTGGTCATTGCGGCAACCGAACTGGAAGCCGATGTTGCAATGGGCTTTCAGCCTCTTGGTGTCCTCCGCCGTCCAGTTCGCCGGATCTGTTACCTGAACCCAAGGACCAATGTAGTCTTGCGCATAATAGGCATGGCCGTGCCCGGGCGGCGATCCGAAGGACAGCGCCATGTCCAACGCCAGCTGGAACTGCGTTACAACGGGCATGAAGAACAGATGCTCTGACATGTCTTCTGCAGGCGGATCGTTCATCCATGGCGGTGCCCGCCAAAGCGAGGCGGGATCATAAAAGACAATTGGATCGCTTGAATACTGCAAGAAGACGATGCGCATATTGCCCCATGCGTCAGGCGCCTTGGAACCATCTTGGGTATGTGAGGCGTAGCGCACAATCCTCCCCTCCCCAATGCTTGGCGATACAAAGAGGCTGCCAGGGTTGCGGCGGTTCTGGATGTAGTTCCAGAACGCTGACGGGAATGGAGGACCGGCCCAAAACGCCCCATCTATCGGGTCATCCATGAACCTGAAAATGTTGGTGGCGTACATGGAGGACCAAGCTCCAAGGCTCAGTCCGTGCACATAAAGACGCGGCCGCGCGTCGACCGGAAGCGTCTTCCAGTATCCATGCACCGCATCTTGTAATGCTGTTGCTTGCTCCAGTCCGGTTTGGGTTTCTAGGATCAGCGCAAGGGGAGACTGGAGATAGGAGTACTGAGCGCTAACAGTGGCAATATCGCCATCGTGCATGTATTCGACCGGGTCATGCGCGCCCGGATCCATCCAGCCAGTCCCCGTAGGGCTTGCGATAATCAGAACCTCGCGCTCAAATGCACCCAAACGCTTCAGTTCAGCCAACGCCAGTTCCGCGCGTTCCTTCGCGGTCTCTCCATTTGCACGGCCCACATAGACACGGATCGGGTCAAGCGCTGGCCGGCCTGTAAACGCCGAAATCGCTGCTGCATCGGGCCCCGTTGTTATGAAGTTTCGTCCCGGTTCGCCGATGGCCTTCCAGTCGATCAAAGAAGCAGCGCTTCCGGTCATTCTTGGGTCGTCAGGTCGGGGCGGCGCATCGTCAAACAAGGCCTGCGCAGCCTCGTAGCTTTCGTCCAGCGCTGTCACGATCACATCGAGGAGGCCATCGCGGGTTACAACAAACAAGATCATCACAACGGCGATGACGCCGAGCACATTTGCTCGTCTAGGGGGCATGACCCGATAAAACCACGCGCGCACGAGACGGAACAGCGTTGCAACGAGGCGACCGGAAAAATAAGCAATTGCGAACGTTACGGCGGCGGCGATCATGATGCTCGATAGGTGCAGAGCTTCTGCCGGTTCCATGCCCATCTTTTGGCGCAGTTCGTTTTGCCATTCGAGGCTGGAACTCAGTATCCATAGAAAAAACGCAACAACACCAATCCCGAGGCACAAGACCAGAACTCTGGCCAGCCTGCCTTTTAGGCGGGGCATATCCGCAGCTTTCCAAAGAAGCGCAATGATCTGGCCGATAAGATAGCCGAGAGCGGTGACCAGTCCGCCCAGTATGCCTTGTTCAAGCGGGCCTCGTGGAATGAGAGATGGCGTCAAGGAGGCTGCAAAGAAGACCAAGCCAAGCAACAAGCAAGGAACACTAAACTTGCCAAAGGCCCAAGACACGGCTCCTCGTTTCATGGCATGTCCTCCATGGCGTTCTCCCCTTTTGTGTGACCCGCTGAAATGTAGCTGTACATCACGGGCAATACAAAGAGTGTGAACAAGGTGCCGATGGAAAGGCCCGCGACAATCACAAGGCCAATGTTGTAACGCGAAACTGCACCTGCACCAGTTGCATAAAGCAGCGGGATGAGGCCTGCGATCATGGCGGCAACAGTCATGAGAATGGGGCGGAGCCGGATACGTGCCGCTTCAATGATCGCTTCGGTTTTGGAAGAACCTTTTTCGATCTGCTCATTCTTTGCCATTTCGCACATGAGGATGCCGTGCTTTGAGATAAGCCCCACCAGCGTAATCAAGCCCACCTGCGAGTAGATGTTGAGTGATGTAAGGCCTGACACATGGGTCCAGCCGAGAGCGATTAGAGCCCCGCTGATGGCCATGGGCACCGTCAACATGATCACCAGTGGGTCTCGCAGGCTTTCAAACTGACTGGCGAGCACGAGGAAGATAACTGCCAGTGCCAGCGCGAGTGTCACATAAAGTGCGTTGCCTTCTTCAACAAACTGCCGGGATTCTCCCATAAACGCATAGTTGAAACCGCGCGGCAAAGCTTCTCGCGCTTGTGTTTCGAAGAAGCTGATGGCATCGCTAATGGCAACATTTGGTGCAGGTACTGCTGAGATTGTGATGGAGTTCAGCTGATTGTAATGCGGCAGAGACTTGGGCTGGGTCTGCACCTCATGGGAGACCAGACTGGACATCGGTATGGCACTGCCATCCTGGGCCGTTACATAGAATTGGCTGAGTTGATCAGGTGTTGCTCGAAACCGGCGTTCAGCCTCTGGGATTACCTCGTAGGAGCGGCCGTCAATATTGACGCGGTTGATGTAGCCTCCGCCCATGAGACTGCCGAGCGTATTGCCAATCGCTTGAGCGGTGACACCATAGGCACCAGCGGCATCGCGGTTGATGACAAGATTGGCCGTGCCGGAATCGTACTTCAGGTCCACATCCGCGAACAGAAACAACGGACTTGCTTTGGCCTTCTCCAAAATGGCAGAGCCCACGCTGTACAAACTTTCAAAATCTGTTGGGCTGGTGATGACAAACTGAACAGGTAGCCCGGCGGAGGAGCCGGGTAAGGCAGGCAGCTGGAAGGCCGAGGCATTGATGCCCGGCAGGTCTTTCGCCTCTTTGGACACGATGTTGGAAATTTCTTTTTGGCTGAGTTCACGCTCGCTCCACGGAATGAGTGGCCCAATGCCAATCCCTTGGGTGGTGGTTGGAATGCCAATCAAGGCGAGAGATGCTGAGGCCTCGGGACGCTTGCCAATTATGTCGGCGAGCAGTGCCATGTTGGCTTCAATATAGTCGTTGTTGGCTGTAGATGGCGCGGTTCCCATTACGAGAACAACGCCTTGGTCTTCGTCAGGTGCGAGTTGCGCGGGCAAGAACGAAAAAATCACCGGCAATGACACGATCACAATGAAGGCAAAGCACAGGACAATCCGCCTGTGATTGAAAACAGCAAGAAGTGCGGTGTGATAGTTGCTCGTGATTTTGTGCAGCAGCCCATCAACGATACGTTGGAACCTGCTCGCTTTCCCCTTTTCCTTCATTAGCTTGGAGCACATCATGGGTGAGAGTGTCAGCGCTATGAAACCTGAGATAACCACTGATCCGGCCAGAGTGAGGGCAAACTCCTTGAACAGGGCACCAGTGATGCCGCCCATGAGGGCTATAGGCGTGTAAACTGCAGCAAGTGTGATGGTCATGGAAATGACCGGTATCGCGATCTCGCGGGTTGCCTCAATCGCTGCCTTGAAGGGCTTGGAGCCGTTGTTGATATGGCGGTCTACGTTCTCAACGACCACGATGGCGTCGTCAACCACGAGGCCAATGGCGAGCACCATTGCGAGCAATGTCATCAGGTTCAACGTGAAACCCACAGCTTGCATCAGGGCAATGACGCCAATTAGCGAAAGCGGGATGGTGACGATGGGAATGATGACGGATCGAAACGAGGCCATGAACAGCATGATGACCACGATGACGATGATCGCGGCCTCTCCGAGCGTGGTCACGACCTCCCGGATGGAATCTTCAATGGCGATCGAAGAATCATAGACAATCTCCGAGTTTATGGAGGGCGGCATGCCGTTTTTGATGGCCGTGTAGACAGAACGAAGCCCCTGCGCCACGGTAAGTGGGTTGCCGGTTGGTGAAAGGTTGATGCCGATGATAACGGCCTGACGGCCGTTTGCTATGGCGCGGGTATCGTCGTTGCTGCCATCCAGTGAAACTTCCGCCACATCCTGCAGTCTTACAAGGTCACCGTTGTCGGACTTGATCACAAGTCTTTTGAGGCCCTCTACATCAATGACCTGACTGTTAATGTTGCTCTTAAGAACGGTGAAGTAGCTGTTGAACTCACCAATGGCAGACTGGAAGTTGTTCTCCTGTAAAATGGTGACCAGCTCCTGCGTGGAGATGTCATACTGCCCAAGCTTTTCAGGGATGGGCCAGATCCGCAGCGCAAAAGGAGCCCCGCCCTGATAGGTGATGTTGGAAACACCCTCAACCGTCGCGAGCTGGGGGCTGACCACGCGCTCAATGTAGTCAGTGATTTGGCTCGGGTTGAGCGTGTCGCTGTAGAACGAGATGTACATGAGTGCAGTTGTTGAACTCGTAGAAGAGGTGATCGACGGGTTATAGGCCGCATCGGGCAAATCATTGGTGACGGAATTGATTTGAGCCAATGCATCAGCAAGGGCCTCTTCCGGATTTGTGTCGAGCAACATGTTCAGCGTGATGGTGGACGTGCCAAGTTCGCTTGACGAGGTCATGAAGTCCAGCCGGTCCACCTGCGCCAGTGCCTGCTCCAGCTGTTGGGTTATGGCCCCTTCCACCAGAGCGGGGTCCGCACCGGGGTAGGGTGTCGTCACCGTGATTACCGTGTTGGTCATCTTTGGGAACTGGCGGACATCAATGCTGCTTATTGAATTCAGGCCGAAGATGAACAGCAACATGCTGAGTGACGCAGCCATCACGGGCCGTTTGATGAAGATATCCGTAAAGCGCATCGACGACCCTCCTAGAGCCTAGGCATCTTGGCTGGTGGGGTGACTCTGTCTGGAACGATCTTGATCGCGGCGTTGTTGGAGAGGTTTTGGGCACCCGAGGTTACGACGGCGTCGCCAAACTTCAGGTCTCCTGTCACAAGAGCGTCGCTGCCGTTTCGCTGCAAGACTTTGACGGTCACTTGGCGAACGCGGGGTTTGTCTTCGTTGGTCTCCTGAACAAACACAGAGTCCCCATAGAGCGCAAAAACGATTGCTGTCTGCGGCACCACAAACTGCTTGTCCAGATCCTTTTCGCGAACTTGAACACTGGCAAACATGCCGCCGCGCAAGGAGCGGTCATCATTTGGGACCGTGGCCTGAACCGTAACCAGACCGGTGCTGCCGCTGACAATGGGTTCAATGGCGTTGATCTTGCCCACATAGACACGGCCTGGGTAACTCACAACTGTAAGGTTGACCTCTTGGCCCAGGGAAATCTTGCTAAGGTCCGCCTGCTCAATGCTGAAACGCACACGCATGACTGAAAGGTCCTCAAGGCGCACAAAGTTGTCGCCCGCGTGGACGTACTGGCCAAGATCGATGCTGCGTATGCCCAACTTGCCACTGAACGGCGCCTTAATTTCTCGTTGGGCAATTTCTGTCTGCAAGGTGCCAATGCGCGCCTTGAGCGCTTCGAAATTGGACTGAGCGTCCTGCATGGCTTTCTCGGAGACTGTTTGATCGCGAAAGAGAGTGAGTTGTCGGTTGTAGTTGGCTTCAACGGAGGGGAGCTGTACCTCTTGAACTTTCAACTCTGCGCGCTGCACGGAACTGTCCAGTGAGACCAGAACATCTCCAGCCTTAACGGTATCGCCATTTTCAAAGTTGATATCGGTAACGGTGCCCGATACCTCGGATGACACGTAGACGCCTTGGTTCGCCTCTACAAAGCCAACCACTTGAATGGTCTGGGGCCATACCTTGGGTTCCAGCTTTTGGACGGAAACTGGAAATGTTGGTTCAGGCGCATTCGCCAAGGCCTCTTTGGTCTTTTCGGCAACATAGTAGTTGAAACCGATGACCGTTCCGAATGCCAGAAGAGCAATCACCAGCATACCGGCGATCCATCGAAACATGCCTTGTTTCTCCACTGTCAGATGAGATGGGAACCGTGGGCAGATTTTCCGGTCAGCTTTCGGAAACTCGGCCTGTCTGTACTGCTTCAGCCTATGCTAGGGAATAGCGGTGGCCTATATTCTTGTTGTTGTTTGGCTACACATGCTGTCGGAGAGTTTACGCAGCGTCCGTTAAGGTCATTTTAATGGCAGAACGCAAAAAGCCCCCTAAAACTGATCTTGTTCAGGGGGCCGCGGAGGGTGCTGATTGGAAGCGTGATGTTCTCTTAAGGAGCGGCTTGGCTCGCACCCGCATCGCTGCAGGTCGATGGCCAGTACTCAACGCAGGTCTTAATACATGACCGTGTAAAGGGTAATTTCCTGCGGCATTTCAGGGTTTTTCAGCGAAGCAGCTCCACGGGCCAGCAACCAGCCGTCGGCGCGTTCCAAGCGCGCGATGAGTTGAAAGGGCGCGGTGGGCTCCAGAGCCTCGGGCAGATTGACAACAAAGGCCAACGTCCCTGTTTTGCCCCTACTTTCCAGCGGGGTTTCTGTTTCAAGCTCAGTTGTGCTGTCAGGCCGCGCGATGCTCTTGAGGTAGAGCTTGAGGCTGCCTTCGGGGATCAGTTCCTGATCTGCAAAGGAGATCGTACCGCTGATTTTTTGAGTTTGTGCGTTCACCGGTGTGCCAATCGAAACAAGACCTGAAAAGAGAAGACTGGCGAACAATCGGGAAAACCGGGCTTTCATCTGACTTCCCTTTCTGTTGTCGAAACATCAATAGAGGCTGGAAGGGAAGCATGAGGCTCCCCTTCCAAACTGGTATTAAAAGATAGTGAAATGGTCGGCTGACAAGTCAAGGCCGGACTTCAGCGTGGCAAACTGGATTGCCTCACCATCACCAGACCCATCCGCATCATAGAACAAGGCACCGCTATCGGTGTCGTAGATGATACGATCATTCGCGTCCTGGCTGACGCCCGCAGCGCTCTTGTGGAACGCCATGAGGTCAAGTTGCCCCTCGCCACCCAGTTCGGAGAAGATGTCACTGTCGAGCATGATGACATCGTCTTCCACGTTGAAGTCCTTGATCCGATCAATGTTGTCCGCACCGAGTTCAGTGGAGAAACGGAACGTATCTTCTCCCTTACCCCCAACGAGGAAGTCGGCACCCAAACCGCCGTCGAGCAGATCGTTGCCCTTGCCGCCGAAGAGCCTGTCGTTTCCAGCTTCGCCGGGTTGCACTGGTTCAGGCGGGAACTCAACAGAGACGTTCAGCTTGTAGGTTGAACCTTCAGGCACAGCCTCAGACCAGCCACTGCCCGGCGCGTCGGGCGACCAGGCACCCTGCACAATGAAGTACGTGCCTGTTTCTTCAACAACGAAGACACTGCTAGAATCTCGGTTGCTGGTTGAGCCTGGGTCTCCGCCGCCGTCGTCGTTCTGGGCGATGATGTTGCCCTCAGCATCCAGAACACGGATCCAGCTGTCATGCACATTCGGATCGGCAATCCCGTCCACATCAATGCTGACGATCGTGCCTTCGGCCAGCGAAATGCTGTAGTAGCCTCCCTGACCGTTACCGGTCGCATTGACCGTGGTGTGAAGCACGGTTGTGGAGTCAAAAATATCCGGGTCCTCTGCGAGCGAGAAGTTGTTGGAGATGTCGAACGCCGTGGCAATCGAGTTGTTGGTCGCATCTGCTCCCAGAGTGACATAGCCTGTGCCAAGGCCCGGACGTGGAACAGAGCCAGCCTGATCCGAGAAGTCACCCAACAGGATGTCATCTCCGCCGCCGCCTTTCAGGACGTCATTTCCACCTTGCCCGATCAGAGTGTTGGCGGAGCGATCGCCTTTCATCCGATCATTGAAACCGGAGCCAGACAGGTTCTCGATGGACTCGTAGGTGTCGCCTTCGGACTGTCCTCTAGCCAGGTTGAGGTTTACACCACTGGTTGCATCGGAATAGTCCGCGGTGTCACTGCCCGCGCCGCCTTTCAGCACATCAGCGCCTGCCCCGCCGGTGAGGATGTCATTCCCGTGGCCACCTGACAGAACGTTGGTTTCGTCGTTGCCGATCAAGTGGTCGTCAAAGAACGACCCCACCACATTTTCCACGTCCACGATGATGTCGTGCTTGATGGTGGTGCCACGCCCTACAATCTGCACAGGCCCATCGGCGTCGCCGCCGCTGGCCGTGCCGTTGGCAAGATCTACGGTTACCCCATCATTGCTTCCGGAGTAATCGACCGTGTCGATGCCCTCACCGCCATTCATGTAGTCTTGGCCCGAGCCGCCGATGAGGATGTCGTTTCCTTCGTCCCCATAGAGCAGGTCGCCATCCCGGCCGCCGTCGAGAATGTCATCTCCACCGCCACCGTTGAAGACATCGCCGCCACCGCGACCCCAGAAATGGTTGGCATCATCTGTGCCGATGAAGCGATCAATGCGGTCATCGGAACCAATAAGGTTTTCGATGCTGTAGAAGGTGTCCCCGGAGGCCGTGCCGCCGCTCGCCACATTGGTTGCAAGGTTTACCAGAAGCTGGAACGGACTTTCGTGGCTGTAGTCAACGGTGTCCACGCCGTCGCCACCGCGGAAGACATCAACGCCGTCCTGACCCATCAAGGTATCATCGCCGTCGCCGCCATCCAGAATGTCGTCACCGGCTCCGCCGAAGATGGTGTCGTTGCCGCGCCCGCCGTAAAGAACATCGTCGCCATCGTCACTTTCCGTCTGGTCCTCCAGGTCCTCAAACGCGATGGTGTTGTTGATGTCACGGCTGGCAAGGGAATCTCGGCCGCCAATGATGAGATCGTCACCATCCAACCCGAAGATGGTGTCGCCACCCGCTCCGCCATTGAGTGTGTTGTTGCCGTCGTCGCCGAACATCAGGTTTGAGAGTGCATCGCTCGGGGTGCCGGTGCCTGTATCGTTGTCGTCTGCGTCATTGGCAGGGGGAACGTGCGTGCCGTCGACGTAGATGATGTTCTCGACATTGGCCACCTCACCAAGATCAATGTCCTTGTTGAGGACGATAATGGTGTCAAAGCCGCCATCGGCTTCTTCACGAACAAGGTCATCGGCAGAGTCGACGAAATAGATGTCGTCCCCCTTGCCGCCTGCCATTTTGTCTGCGCCGCCGCGCCCATCCAGGGTGTTGTTGCCATCGTTGCCGATGAGGATGTCATCGTAGGCGCTGCCAATGCCGTTTTCGATATAGTATTCGCTCTGGTCTTCGTTGTGACCGGCGAAGATCGAAACGTTGTTGCTATGGCCATTCACGCTGGAGAACTGGCCTGCACGCAGATCCAGAATGGTGCCAGCCGTGGAACCAGAAAAGTCGATAGTGTCGATGCCGCCGGTGTCATGGATGGTGAAACCGATGTCATGCTGCATGCCCGAAGACGTCAGCTCGTAACCGTATTCGGTGCTGTTGAAACCGTATGTGTTGTTGCCGGTGTTGAGGTCGATCTGCTCGAAGGTGCGCGTGCCATTTTCATCAACTTCGGAGAAGAAACGTCGGATTGTGGCTTCGATGTCTGCCATAAGCGGTGTTGTTGCAGACCAACGGCTGGTTTCGCCCACATCAATCCCATCGAAGTAGGACATGACGGAGTATTGCTGGCGATCATAGGTCCATGTTGCGTTGTTCAGATAGTTGATCTGCACCCCGCCGGGGCCGCTGTAATTGTAAAGTCCGGGGTGATTGAGGCCAAACTCGTGACCCAGCTCGTGGATGAATGTGTCAAAGACATAACCACCCAGGTCGGTCTTGTTCGGCTCCGTGTCGTGGAAACGTTGGCCCACGCTGATGAAGCGATTGCTTGAATACGCGCTGCCGTCATTCGCTTCGCCAAACTCGGGGCTGACAATTTCCATCCATTGTGTTTCGGGATCGAAAGGCACGTCGTCGACGATCTCAAACGTCAATGGGGTCACTGCGGACCACATGTGCAGTGCGCCAATGGCAGCGGCTTTGTAGTCCGGATGATCGTTCAGCTCGCTGACGTTGATGACGAGCGTTTGCGCTGCGATCTCCGGTGTCAGGCTTCGTGGGAGTGCCCCCAGATAGTCAAGGTAGGCCTCGTAGTCCTCACTCTTGCCGTATGGATTGTCGGGTGTTTGGTCGTTGACCCACCATTGGTCACTAGACTGGCTTTGGCTTGACATTTTTGTCCCCCTTTTAAGCAAAGCTCGGCTGAAGAAACAGGATGATTGAGATGCAGTCTCCCCGTGCTGGCTCAGCGCTTGCGGGCGCTAAGTCAGAGATGTTTGTCAGGGATTTTTCTGGAAGATAAGTAGTTTGGATCTAGCTTGAGGATGCAAAGGAAAGTCTAGAATGGCCCGTAGGACGCCATGAAGATAAATCCAAAAAGCAACCATCCTCCGCTGCTATGTCATTCTTTGGAAAATCATACATTTTTGCGCCCCCGAGACTTCTCTTGGCTGAACTCTCTCAATTTCAACCAAATAAATCTTCGAATCCTACTTAATCATAGCTTCATAATTGAAGATTTAATATGAGTGCATGTCATATTATTGCGTAATTGTTTTGCAAAAATGACCTAAAGTCAACGCGCGTCATGGTGATCATTTTTAAATGACCTAGCGTTATATGTCTTTGTTTTTTGCTATTACCAATTAGAATACTTCACGATAATTTTAGAAGTATATTAATTACAGTATTTGCGTGTCTAGAATGACCGTTTACGCCTTGGGGTGGTTGTGGTGGGGCGTTCCAACAGGGCTGGTGAGATGGCGTGCGGCTGCGAAAAGATACGGCTTGGCGGATCTGGGCACCCCGATTGAGGCCATCAGCTGCGGCTAAGCAATTGATAGCCGGGCGCAGTTATTGCCGTTACCGTGGTAATGGCCGCCTCATCAACCCAAGTAGCGCGTTCTATCGCAAGCAGTGCGCTGCCCGGTTGAACGGATAGAAGTTCGGCTGTTTTTTCATCGGCATTCAGCGCGTAAAACTTCAATTCGAAGCGGGTGTATGGCGCATTCTTGAGCAGCCACTCATTCGCATTTTCTCGGGTTAAATCCACCTGAAGGATATCTGGCACTGTCTCGATGGAGACCCAGCGATTTTCCAAGGTATAAGGGCGGCCGTCGGAAAGGTGCAGGCAGACGATCTGCAACATGTCCTGCGGTTCCGCCATTCCCAAAGCGGCCTGAACTGCGCGAGTTGGGGGGCGCTGGACTTTTTCGATGAGCTGATAGCCGTACTGCCCACCCCGTCCTTCGATTTCATGGCGCGTCACAGGAATATCCAGTGTCGCGCGGACAAGGGGGTTCTTCCGCACGTGCGTCCCGCCCTTGCGGCGACGTTCAATGATTCCGCTGTCGGACAAATCCTGCATGGCGCGCTGAATGGTTGAGCGGGCACAGTCCATTTGAAGCGCCAGCTCGGAATCTTTGGGCAACTTGTCACCTGGTCCATAACGACCCGAGAGAATCCAGTCGTGAATCCTCTCCCGCACAGCCTTCCAGGTTTGGCGTCCTTGTTGCATTAAATCTCTTGTCCCAAGCCTTCCATAACCGCCCTAAAGCGTTTGACAATGATGTCACGCTTGTGGTGGCGCCCCTCAACGACTACGTGACGCCCTGCACTCCAGACATCGCGGATGCAATCGCGGCCGCGTCCTCCAAAGATCAGGCTGTCCAAAGCAGTGTCGCCGCGGCGGTTGTAGAGCCATTCGTTTGCCGTGTCGAGCGCGACCAGATCTGCCCACGCGCCCGATGCGATCCGCCCTGAGGTGCGTCCGGCAGCCACCGCGCCGCCTTTTGCCGCGCCCTCAAACAGCACTCGTCCGGCAGAGCGTCCAAGTTCTGCTGTTGCGGCGCGGCTGCGATCCCGCAAACGCTGTGTGTAATCCAACGTGCAGAGTTCTTCAAACAAGGCTATGTGCACGTTCGAGTCCGAACCAACGCCGAACCGTCCGCCTGCGGCCAAGAAATCGGTGCCATTGAAAATACCGTCGCCCAAGTTTGCTTCGGTAATAGGGCACAGCCCCGCAATCGCCCTGCTCTTCGCCAGCGCAGTTGTCTCGTTTTCCGTCATTTGGGTGCAATGAATGAGGCACCAGTTTTCATTTAGGTCATGGTTTTCCAGCAGCCATTCAACTGGTCGTGCGCCCAGGTGCGCTTTGACCTCGTCAACTTCCGCCAATTGTTCCGCAACATGCATGTGGACCGGCCCATCGCCAAGTCTCAGGGCTTGTCGCAAGGCTTCCGGCGCAACGGCCCGGAGGGAATGCGGAGCGACGCCCAAGACGAAGTCCACCGGGCCTGTGTTCAAGTGCGAGGCACTGGCGTCGTGGAGCTTTACGAAAGCCTCCAAGCTGTTGCCGAAGCGCAGCTGCCCGCCTTGTAGTTCCCGCCGATCACAGCCGCCATGCGTGTAAAGCACGGGCAGCAGGGTCAAGCCGATACCTGCTCTTTTTGCTGCCGACACGATCCTGCCAGCCATTTCAGCTGGGTCATCGTAGGTCTGCCCGCCAACACCGTGATGCAAATAGTGAAATTCCGCGACCGCTGCGTAACCGGCTTCGAGCATTTCCATGAAGACCATGGAAGCGATGGTCTCCACATCCTCAGGCGAAAGCTGCTCCAGAAAGCGGTACATCAAATGACGCCATGTCCAAAATGTATCGCGAGGATCTGGCCCACGGGTCTCAGTTAGCCCTGACATGGCACGCTGAAAGGCATGGCTATGCAGATTGGTCGGCGCGGGTAACAGGAGATCAACCTTCTTGCCTGTCGGTGCTGTGTTTGCCGTCACAGCCCCAATGCGACCGTCCAGAATTTCGATTGAAACGTCAGCTTCCCATCCGTTGGGAGTGAGGGCTTGCTTTGCGTGAAGGATTTCCATGAGATCACTTCTGTTGACATAATATGTAGCTACATATTACGAATATGCAGGCTCATTTGCAAGAAGGATAGAGCATGACGAGCGCCAAGCTGATCACCAATGTCAGGGCCGCGACGATCACGGGAGGGGGCTATGGGCTGATAGAGGACGCTGCCATTGCGATAGAGGGTGGCCGGATTGCGTGGGCTGGCTCTCGTGCGGAGGTGCCAGCTGCATATGCCAATGCTGAGCCTGTCGATCTGGACGGCCGATTGGTTACCCCGGCGCTGATTGATTGTCATACGCATCTTGTTCATGGCGGCAATCGTGCTGGTGAGTTTGAGATGCGCCTTGAGGGGGCAACCTATGAGGAGATTGCCCGCGCTGGCGGTGGCATTGTCTCCACGGTTACGGCGACACGCGATGCTTCGGAGGAGGCTTTGCTTGCCAGTGCATTGGTGCGCGCCGATGCCTTGATTGGCGAGGGCGTCGGGGTGGTTGAGATCAAGTCTGGATATGGGCTTGATATGGAAACGGAACTCAAGATGCTTCGGGTGGCGCGCCGTGTGGCTGACCATCGGCCCTTGCGCGTTGTCACCACGTTCTTAGGCGCTCATGCCGTTCCCAAAGGTGTGGACGCGGACGCCTACATTGATGAGGTTTGCCTGCCTGCGCTTGAGGCCGCTCATGCCGAGGGGCTGGTTGATGCCGTTGATGGGTTTTGTGAAGGGATCGCTTTCAGTCCTGCGCAAATCGCCCGCGTTTTCGATCGTGCAAAGGCATTGGGTTTGCCGGTCAAGCTTCATGCAGAGCAGCTTTCCCATCAGGGTGGAACTGAACTCGCCGCTCAATACGGCGCTCTTTCGACAGATCATCTGGAATACATAACTGACGCCGATGTACGCGCCATGGCGACAGCTGGCAGTGTTGCGGTGCTTCTGCCGGGCGCGTTTTACACGCTGAACGAAAAACAAAAGCCTCCCGTTGGTGCGCTGCGAGACCACGGTGTGCCGATGGCTGTTGCGACTGACTGGAACCCGGGTACGTCTCCTCTCGGTTCACTCCTGCTGGCGATGAATATGGCCTGCACGTTGTTTGGTCTCACGCCCGTCGAAGCCCTGAGAGGGACCACCTGCAATGCCGCTAGGGCACTTGGCCTTTCCGACTGCGGTACCATTACTCCCGGAAAACGTGCCGATCTGGCGGTTTGGAATGTCGCTCATCCTGCCGAGCTTTCCTATGGCATTGGCATCAATCCACTTCACAAACGCATCTTTGGAGGACGCCTATGACCCTTGTGCTGAAACCCGGCGCATGCTCACTTCTTGAGCTGGAACAGATTTGCCAAGGAAAAGGTGCTCGGCTTACACCTTCAGCTCGGGCAGATGTGGAGGTGGCCGCAGAACGCGTGCGCAAAGCCGCGCAAGGAGATTTACCCGTCTATGGCGTGAATACCGGGTTTGGCAAGCTTGCATCCGTTCGCATCGCGCCGGGAGACACCGAAACCTTGCAGCGCAATCTGATCCTAAGCCATTGCTGCGGTGTTGGATCGCCGCTTGAGGCGGAGACCACGCGTTTGATGATGGCACTCAAGCTGTTGTCGCTGGGGCGCGGCGCATCCGGTGTACGCTGGGATATATGCGCCTTGATCGAAGGGATGTTGGACGCGGGTGTTCTGCCTGTTATTCCCTCGCAAGGTTCTGTCGGAGCCTCCGGCGATCTGGCTCCCCTTGCCCATCTGGCTGCAGTAATGATCGGTGAAGGCGAAGCAATGTACGCCGGAGAGCGTATGCCGGGCGGAGCGGCACTTGAAAAAGCCGGATTGTCGCCAGTTGTGCTTGGTCCCAAAGAGGGTCTTGCCCTTATCAACGGGACACAGTTCTCAACGGCTTGCGCGCTGGTAGCTCTGTTTGAAACATGGCGGATGCTTCGAACATCGGTTGTGACATCCTGCCTTTCGGCTGATGCTATAATGGGCTCAACCCAGCCCTTGCACCCGGAAATTCATCGTCTGCGCGGCCATGCTGGCCAGATCGACGTGGCCTCAGCGATGTCGAGGCTGATGGAGGGCAGCGTGATCCGCGAGAGCCATCTTGATGATGACAGTCGTGTCCAAGACCCCTATTGCATCCGCTGCCAGCCACAGGTGGTTGGAGCGGCTCTGGACCTTGTGCGTTTTGCCGGAAAAACGTTGGAGATTGAGGCGAATGCGGTAACAGACAATCCGCTGGTGACCGCCGATGGCATTTTCTCTGGTGGGAACTTCCATGCTGAGCCTGTGGCGTTTGCTGCCGATCAAATTGCGCTGGCCCTGTCAGAGGTTGGGGCGATTGCACAGCGACGTGTCGCGCTAATGGTGGACCCTGCCCTCAGTCATGATTTGCCACCTTTCCTGACGCCAGAACCCGGCTTGAACTCCGGCTTCATGATCGCTGAGGTTACCACTGCGGCTTTGATGAGCGAGAACAAACATCTCGCCAATCCGTGCTCGACGGACTCGACACCTACCTCGGCCAATCAGGAAGACCATGTGAGCATGGCAGCCCATGGTGCGGTTCGGCTGAAGCGGATGACTGCCAATCTCTCCGTGATCTTGGGTATTGAGGCTCTGTGTGGGGCTCAAGGCATTGAAGCCCGCGCCCCCCTCGTCACATCCACTGCGCTTCAAGCTGTCGTGGCAAAGCTCCGCAGCCAAGTTCCTAGCCTTGTCGGTGACCGTTACCTCGCTCCGGACATCGAATTGGCCGCGTCGCTGGTGCGCAATGATGAACTCGCGCAAGCAGCTGGGTTGGAGTTGCAGATATGAGTTTTCTTGAAATCTCTCAGGGCGACAGTCCGCTTGTGTTGGGGCTGCCGCACACTGGCACAGAGCTTCCCGACGACATTGCCAGCCGCCTGAACGAGACCGGACGGGCATTGGCTGATACAGACTGGCACGTACACAAGCTGTATGAGGGGCTGGTGCCGGGTGTGACGAGAGTTCGAACGCGGATACATCGCTACGCTGTTGATGTGAACCGCGACCCGAAGGGTGTCAGTCTCTACCCCGGCCAAAACACCACTGGTTTGTGCCCGCTGACTGACTTCAACGGCATCGAGATCTATCGGAGCGACAGTGCACCCGATGAGGTCGATGTTGAAATCCGCAGGCAGACCTACCATGCGCCGTACCACGCCGCTCTGTCGGCAGAGCTTGACCGCGTCAAGGCTATGCATGGGTTTGTCATTCTTTATGATTGTCACTCCATTCGGTCCAAAGTTCCGTTCCTGTTTGACGGCACCCTCCCGGTTTTCAATATCGGAACGAATGGCGGTACAACATGCCACAACCAAATCGCAGGCCGCGTAATCGATTGCTGCACTCAGGCTGCCGACTACAGCAGCGTTGTTGATGGGCGCTTTAAAGGCGGCTGGACGACACGCCACTATGGGCGTCCAGCAGACGGCCTCCATGCCATTCAAATGGAGCTCGCGCAATGCTCCTACATGCAGGAGCGCGCGCCTTGGACCTATGATCCGGAGAAGGCCAACAGACTCCGTGCCCATCTGAAAACCATACTTGAAGCCCTGATAGAGTGGAGGCCCTCATGACCAACCCACGGCACAATCAACGCGATGTATACCCACCCACCGGTAGTGAGCTTTCGGCTAAGAACTGGCAGTCCGAGGCTGCCATGCGTATGCTGATGAACAACCTGCACCCAGACGTGGCGGAAAACCCCCATGAGTTGGTTGTCTATGGCGGGATCGGACGCGCCGCGCGGACCTGGGAGGACTTTGACAGGATCGTGGCTGGTCTCAAGGACCTTGAGGCGGACGAGACACTCATTGTTCAGTCAGGCAAACCCATCGCAATCATCAAGACACACCCAGACGCCCCCCGTGTCCTGATTGCAAACTCCAACATCGTTCCGCATTGGGCCAATTGGGATCACTTCAATGACCTCGATCGCAAGGGGTTGATGATGTACGGTCAGATGACAGCCGGATCGTGGATTTACATTGGCTCACAGGGCATTGTGCAGGGCACCTATGAGACATTTGCTGAAGCGGGCCGCCAGCATTTCGGAGGCAATCTGAAAGGCAAGTGGATCCTCACCGGCGGTCTTGGCGGCATGGGTGGGGCTCAGCCTTTGGCGGCGGTGATGGCAGGTGCCTGCTGTCTTGCTGTAGAATGCAATCCCGACAGCATCGATGCGCGACTTCGGACGCGCTATCTGGATGAGAAGACAGAGAGTCTGGATGAGGCGCTGGAAATGATCGAGCGCTGGACGAAAGCAGGCGAAGCAAAGTCCGTTGGGTTGCTCGGCAATGCAGCCGACATTTTCCCGGAGATTTATCGCCGAGGTGTTCGGCCCAGCATCGTGACCGACCAGACTTCCGCTCATGATCCAATTAACGGATATCTGCCGCAAGGTTGGTCGCTGGCGGACTGGCGGGCAAAGCGAGAGACCGAGCCAAAGGCGGTCGAAGCGGCAGCCAGAGCGTCGATGAAGGTTCATGTAAAGGCCATGGTCGATTTCTGGAATGACGGCGTTCCGACACTGGACTATGGCAACAACATCCGGCAGGTGGCTCTGGAAGAGGGCTTGGAAAATGCCTTTGCATTTCCGGGGTTTGTTCCCGCTTACATCCGTCCACTCTTTTGCAAAGGAGTTGGTCCGTTCCGGTGGTGCGCACTCTCGGGTGACCCGGAAGACATTTATAAGACCGATCAGGCCATGAAGGACCTCTTTCCAGAGAACGCGCATCTGCATAATTGGCTGGATATGGCGCGCGAGCGCATTTCTTTCCAAGGGTTGCCTGCGCGGATCTGTTGGATCGGCCTGGGAGATCGCCACCGCGCTGGCTTGAAGTTCAACGAGATGGTGGCGAATGGAGAACTGAAAGCACCCGTTGTTATCGGCCGCGATCACCTCGACAGCGGATCTGTTGCCAGCCCCAACCGCGAGACCGAAGCGATGAAAGACGGCTCTGATGCTGTCAGTGATTGGCCTTTGCTCAATGCCCTTGTGAACACGGCGAGTGGAGCAACTTGGGTCTCGCTGCATCATGGTGGTGGGGTTGGAATGGGCTTTTCACAACATGCTGGGGTGGTGATCGTGGCGGATGGAACTCCGGAGGCCGCAAAACGGTTGGAGCGCGTGTTGTGGAACGATCCGGCTTCAGGTGTCTGGCGCCATGCAGATGCTGGCTATGATATTGCGATTGAATGCGCAAAAGAGCATGGTCTGCGGCTGCCGGCGATCTTGGGCAACTAGCTCTTACCTCAACTCCAAGCAGGAGAACCACAAGTGCATTCATAGCGATGCACTTGTGGTGCCAGTGCGCTCATTCTGCTCAGGTTGTTTCATCAGCGTTCGGAAACTGAGCTGATCACGATTGAGCGGGACGCCTGATATCGGCGTTTCATTTGGCCATGACCGTCTATCTATTGCAGCTCTGTGAGGGCTAAATCCTAGCTCAGGAAAGTAGAGGTTGATCAAGGAGAGCCTGTTTGGGAGGCCCTCCTCTAGATCTTCAGCTCTTAAGTTCTAAGGTCCGCCATGGGCCTTGTCTTCAAGATCACCATAGTCGCTGGCTCCTTGAAGACGCCAATCCCCGATGAGAAGAGCTTGGGATTGCTGTTCTTGAACTCGGGGCTACATCCTTCCAATAGTGATTTGTCTGAGGGCGCGTTCGAAGCGAAATCTGTTCATCTCTCCTCTGTCGGCGTCGTCGCTCATCGTATGTCCGAAGAGTGTACTGGTATGTTCAAGCTGCTTCAGCGCGCGCTCTTTTTCGCCCTTGTACGCCATCAGATAGGCCTTGGAGATTTCCATCCGGAGCTTGTACATCTCCGACATCTCATGATTAGCGCCCATATCATGAAGCTTTAGGCATTCCTCCAGTGAAGCTTCGGTATAAGGGTCATAGTCCGCGACTGCTTGTGGGATCTCTTTTACGCACTTATAAACCGAGCTGCAGTGGACCTGTCCCAACCATTCGAAGTATTCCGCGAGATAGCCCATGGTCACTTTGATCCAAGGAAGGCGATCAAAGAAATAATCTTGATTGATCATGTATGAATTGGCGGGCATAAGGCATGGAAAAAACTGGCTGGTTACATGCCTGTTCAGTTCCGCTGTCTTGCATACATCAATAAAGCAAAGTTCAATTTCCCCCCCATCCCATGAATACGATCCCAGATCGCCTTCGCGAAGGCTTATAAGTTTCTCATAGGGAGAGATGTTTTTTCTGAGTGCGGGTAGGAAGGAATCCCCGCGCTTGAAACGTACATCTCCGTACTCGTGCCAAATCTCCCGCCCGTTAGCTGGGGCAGGAAACACGCCAAGCTCGTAGGCCTTAATGATTTTGTTCAGGCTAATTTCCTGAGCATTGTCTTTATCCAGCAGCCCCTGCGCGATTGAAACAGCGGAAGCGCCAAGAAAACTGCCGCCGTCAATTATGGCTCCAGATCCGCGAAACTTGTCTTTCGACAGGAAATAGAGAAGTCGCCTCTCATCTACAGAGATCATACCCGGCGTCTCTTTGATCGCCTGATTGAAAGGCGTCTCCAAAAAGTCAATTTCAGGCCGAACTGATACATTTGATGCGGTCTGTATTTCACTCGCTGTCGTCATGGAAGCCTCGCTGAGTATAGAGCAAGTTCAAAGATAATGTTTGAAGCGCAACAACAGAAATTCCCAGAACTCTGTACCAGCAGAACTCAGTGGTTGCGGCGTGGGCTTGTGAGGAACTGCTGGCTTTGTCCAGATCAACTGTGTTCATTACCGCCTCCTCAGTTTGTGCCAAAGGAGAGACTTTCGCAGCGCTTTCGGGATCCTTAGAACCCCTGTTAAAAGCCACCAGAAGGATTCGTAGACAGCTACAACTTGGTCCAAGTGAACATTGGTCTGCTTAAACCTTTCTGGGAAATGGTCATGTCGGAGCACTCCCTTGCGATAAAGAAAAGACCTTATTGGCCGGGTACAACGCCAACTGGACGTTTCTGTAAGATCCTGAAGCTTGGCGGTGAGTTCGCTTTCCGATATCGACTTTTGTTCCGAGAGTACGTCAAAATAGTTGGATTTGCTTTTATTCAACTCCAGCCATTTTTTACTGAAGCCGTCTTTGGTTACCCAGTCGCTGCCTTCAAGTTCGTGGCCATCTTTGATCATTACCGTGTTGCTGGCAATTCGATCTTGATGCCGAATGATACTCCGCGAAATGCGATAGACGTCTGCATTCAGTCGGTCTGGGCTTTGCATGTCCTTGGAAAGCCTCTGCTCGAACCCGGGGCGGTATTTGAAGTGGTAGATTGGGTAAGAAACATCGCTCAACGGGATTGGTGTGCAAACATGAGTTGAGTGAACATACTGAAAACCAGGGCGCCAAAACACCAGCGGTATCTTGTAGGACCTCACTCTGTAGTTTGTGGTTCCTGAGATGCGCGCTCTGGCGTTCGAACGCAAGTCCCCAAAGGGAAACCTTTCCATCGAAGAGAAATTGCAATTGGCGAAAGGGACGTAGTTGGGCGAGCCTTGAAGCAAGCCTTGAAGGTTCTTTTGAGTATTCAAGTGCCCCGTCAAATCGTCAGCGAAAAAATCGATCAGGGGAGCGTAAAGGCCGAAAGCCAATTCTCGGCGCATGACAGCGCTGACCTGTGCCAATGGACTTTTTTCTTCGCTTTGTGGTAGCTGCAGAAACTCATCCGCATCAACGACCAGCGTCCAGGTGCCAGTACAAGACGTGCAGCCGATCTCATTGACCCAGTCGATGCCCGCGTTTGCTTGCGCGTAGCCTCCTTTTTTCAGGTAAACTTGCGTGTCCTTTTGGTCTTTAAGGTACTGAATTGAGCCATCAGTACTCCCCGTGTCGACGAAATGAAACAGATTGACCCCAAGACCACGATAGTGGGACAAAAAGGCAGGGAGAATATCTCTTTCATTACGAAGCACGCAGATCAGCGGAAAAAGCTTTTCCGCTATCGGATGCAATTTCTCTTTCAAGTTCAAGTACTAATCCTTACAAAGCGCCGCAATTTTCGCCAAGATGTTGTGAGCGCTCCTGGTCTGTAGTCCTCTCGGGCGACTTGCTGTCCACTGCGCCTCCTATCAGGTTTTTCGCGGAGAAGAAGCGCGCTCTTTTCTTCTGCGTCAAGGCCTTCAAGAAACGGTGAGATCTGACGAAAGTCCGCCTCCTCCTTAACCTGATTTCTTGCTTTCATTGAGACGCTGTTGACGCGATAGTAGTAGAGTGGATCCGGGTAGTAGGAAACCTTGTACCCGCCTTGTATCAACCGATTGAAAAATTCAATATCGTCTTTACCTGTTCTGAAACGCTCGCTGTAACCACCCACCTGCTTGAAGACTTCGGCATCAATGAGACAGGTTGCATCGCCAACTACGTTCAATTTTCTGGAAAGAGCTTTTGCTGGCCCAAGAAAACGAATTTGCGTTCCCATGGTGCTTTCTGGGGTCATTGGTCTACCGTTGCCGTGAAAGCGCGTTGCACTGCAAGTCAGACACTGTAGGCCAGAAAACAGCGCTGCCTTGACCAAGCTTTCAACCATGCTCGGAAACATGACGTTGTCGTCATCAAAGAACAGCAGAAACTCTCCTGATGCCGCGTCGGCCGCCGCGTTTCTGGCGGCACCTACATACTTGTTTTTCTGATAGAGGAACTTCCAGTGCGGATATTGGTCTTCAATAGCTCTGAGCTTATCAAGGTTCTCGGGGGTTGAGCTGCCGTCATCCACCACGATGACTTCGATTTTTGCGTAGGTTTGGCTAGCAATGCTTTCCAGCGCCTGTTGAAGAAGGTCTGGACGTTCGTAATGTGGAACGCAGATGGAAACGAGCGGTTGTTGCTGGGGTTGAGCCGGTGTTCGGTCGCAAGAAAGCGAAAGCTGACCATGCCAGCGCTCCCAGGCCTCCAGTGACTGTGCCACCCGTTCGTGTTTTTTGGCCGGGGCCGGTAGTGTATCTACATGTCTTTCAAGCCTCTCCGCCAACGCATGGTGGTCTGGATTGAAAAGAACCCGTGAAGCGTCAGTTGGGCAAATGAGTTCTGGTGTCCCGCCTGTAGCTGCTGCAATGAATGGCACCCGCGCTGCGATGCACTCATACACCGCGATTGGTGAGTTCTCCAAAAGCGCTGGAATAACCGCAAGCCGGCCGTCCCCACTTAGATAGTCGAGCGCCTGCAGAGCATTGAAGTCATTGTGGAAAGTAACTTTCGTATGCCACTTTTCCTGGTTCTCAGAGATCAGTTTCTTTGCGTCAAAGCGATGGGAATGGCCCCCTAGAAAAGTGATGGAGGGAAGAGTTACCCCATTTTTAGCAAGTTCATTGAGTGCGTTCACAAACAACAAAATGCCTTTTCGTGGCTCTAGTCTTCCAAAGAAAACCCATTCAGTTGTCTTTGTTGGCCTTTCATTGCCGTTCTTCTCATTCTGAAGGTCTAGCAAATCATCTAGAAAAACATTGGGCCAGAAGTAACTGTGAGCGGGCAACTGGTAACCGGCATTCTGCATCCATTCGAGAAGGTGAGCGCTGCCGCAAATCAATGTATCCGCGAGCTCAACGCTTTTGCGCTCCATAAAAACCCAGGCCAGTTGTTGGTTGCTTTTGAGAAACTGACTGTTGCCTTCAGCTGACCAAAGTGTTGGCGAAGATCCCTTCACAACGAAATGAATGTTTTGGAACGCGATGCCCAGTTTTTTTGCCAGAAGTACAAAATATCCGAGGCCATGCCATTCAGAGACATGAACGAGGTCAAATGCACCTTCGTGCAGCCGCAGCCACTCATAAGCAGCGTATGGTGGTGCCGTCATGCGCGCCAACTCTGTTTTGGCCAGCGGTCTAGGTGCGACGCAGTGGAACTCAACCCCATATTTTTCGTAGAACTGCTTAATTTTGCGCACCTTTATTGGGTTGTGCGCCATGCGATCAACAAGGCATATAGCTACGCTGTGACCAATGCGTTTTAAAAACACTGCGAGATGAAAAAAAGCGGTCCCTATGCCGCCGTTTTTCACCGCGCCTAAAATGTCCGGTGTGACAATACAGATGCGCTTTGTGGACACCGGCTGGTGTTGGGTAAGGGCTGCTTCAAGCATTCTCATGGGAAATGCCCAGCTGGCTTGGTACTAGCATCTGCGCGCTATAAACCAGATGACCGTTGCGAACAACTTCGCCTGTCTCCTTAATTTTCAATGCGATATTTGCGCCATCAACTTTCATCTCCGGGGACAGATCAAAGCAAAAGCCATGGTTGGCAAGCTTTCTATTGCGTGTGCCAAAACGTTCAATCACGACGTCTGCCGTTGTTTCCGCAACAGGTCGCTCATTGAGTTCCAGCACGACAGTCAGAGTGCGGCTTGTGTCACTGCGATCCCAAGCCCACCCAGATAGTGTTTCTGGATTGATCGCGAACAGTTCCTTGGGCGGTACAGACCCACGGATTGGCGAGCCTTCATAACCGCGAATAGTACGGCTGACCTTCCGCTCGATCGTTCTGCCAACCTTGTGAGGTCTTAAACGCATGACGCTTTGGATGCCGCTCTTCAACCAGGTGCCTATCTTGGGGATGCTTTTGAGCTCAGAGCGGCGCAGTGCAGAAGACACTAGCGACCGTAGTCTCTTAGTCAGTCTTGAAGCAGGCGTATTGGTTCGTATCGGTTTTTTGAACAATGCCGCGATTGTTTGTGCGTCAGCGATTTGAGCCCCCGAAACTGCTGCAAACACGCGATCGGCCATTTTGATTACTCGAAGATATCGTGAGTTCTGAGAGCCGTGGTAATCTAGTACAAACTTGATGTGGAACACGCGCCCCGCTTCCCACCTATGCGGCACGTCAAACTGGTGAAGGGTCAAGTCACCACTGACTTTCTTTAGGACAATCTCCTGCCTTACGCCGTTTATGAACAGAGATCTTTCCCCCTCGCCGACAGCCACAAGAAGAAGTCTGGATTTGCGTTCGTCGACCCCGATGAAGACTTTCGGTGGACGTCGCATTGGTTGTGCTCTGCGATCACTTGGGATGTACCAAACGGCTTCGTGGTTCCTGCGTTTTTTGTCGCGAAACAGGTTGGGTTTGATATTTTGGCCAGCTGGACTTGAGATCGGCAAAAGCCCCATTTTGCGGCTGGAGATGTCACCTGCTTCGATAAGCGGCATTGCGCGCAAATAGCGGGAATTGGGATTCGCTTTTGTCTTTTCTAACTCGTTGGAATATGAACTGCTCTGCAATCGGCATTCGGGAATGACGAGCAGGTCGATTTTGTGGTTGTGGGCGGCTCTGAGAGCGTATTCTTGCAAAAGCCCAAAGCGGATATCGTAGGGTTGTAGCTCGCCAACGCGCTGTTGGACGTCTTTGGATACGCACAAGATGTTTGCGCCCACTGCTCCGCCATTTGCATTCTCGCATGCTACGTCATTGCCAATCGGCATCCCGATTGTCGTGTCATCGATCTGAACAAAGCTGGTGATGAGTGCGTCGCGTTTGTGTTGCAGTGCCACCCGCAATTCTGCAAAAAACTCTTGAAACCGAGTAGCGGTCCCATCACACAGTATGCAAGCATCGTACTTGCTGTTTCTCAAAGCCTCACTTAGCGCGGCACCAGCAGCATGCCCGAGACAATCTAGGGCTTTCACACTCTGCCCGGCTGCCTTGATGAGATTTGCCATTTTGTGTGCTGTTTCTTCCAGCGCCGGATCGGTAAACAGCAGTGTTGTATGGTCGGGAGGATCCTGAAGGAGCGATTTGGCAAAAAGCATTGCCTCCGTTTCCTCGCGAAGGAGAACAATCGCCTCCAGCGAGATGCTATCAGTTTCCGCCTCCGGCTTTGCATCAATCTTAGGCTCGCCCATCAAACGCGATATGGCTTCCTCGCCAGGGTGTTTGCTGAAAAGATCCGCTAGGTAGGCATGAAAACCATACCATGTTTCCAAGTTCTTGTGGTTGTTGAAGCTTGGTTCTGCAATCCGGTGGCCCATTGTGAGGGCATGCTTTAGTTTTTGCGCTAACTCGTATGCATTCGGGGCAATGAGCGTTTCCTCGTGATCGGCTGTTGCTATCAGCTCCGCTGTGCCTCCCACATCTGTAGCTATAAACGGGATCCTGTTCTCAAGAGTTTCGTAGACCGCCATTGTGGAGTTTTCAATGAGAGAAGGCATGACGGCCAGCATGTCCCGGGAGCACAAGAATGAGAGCGCTTCAGGCTGATTAAGGTCCGTAATTCGGTTGACTTCGAACTTCCAGCCGGCGGATTTGCGGGTAATGAAATCCTCGACTTTTTCATTGGCGTGATTTGTCAGAGGAGCGCCGTACTTGCCGAGAAAGTTGACGCGTTTCGGACGAATGCCATCTCGCTCCAAAATGTCGAGCGCGCTGCAAAAAAGCTCAATCCCTTTGCGAGCTTCAAGCCGCCCGAAGAACGTGACTTCAGTTGACTGAACCAGATCACCCGGCTTTCGGGAGGGACGTTTGTCGACGACCTTGACCTCAGAGAAGTCGAGAATATTCGGCTGGACAAAGCTAAACGTAGGCAACTGATAGCCCACATGGCGCATGAAGCTGAGCAAATGAGCGCTGCCGCCAATCACCATGTCTGCCAGCTCGACGCATTTTTGCTCTGCAAAGCTTGCGGCGACGAGATCCAATTTCTCGATTGGCTGCATTTGATAGTGACGGTTCCATAGATGCGGCGACGACGTCTTCACGATGAAGAGGGTGTTTTTAAAGGCCAGACCAAGCTTTTTGGCCATCAGCGCATAGACCAGACCGCCACGCCATTCAGATGTATGGATCACATCGAAATTATTCTGGTTTTTTAGCCACTTGTATGCGGCTGCATAACGCTGCTGCCAGAATTGGGAAGGGCCGACAATGGCCTCAGGCATGTGCTCCAGATAATGTAAGGCAACTCCGAACTCGGCAAAGTGTTTAACCCAGTGGTCGGCTGTCTTGTTTTCAACAGTTGGTCCCTTGAGGTACAGCACATGTACCTCATGCCCGTGGGCAGCAAGCCCCTTGGCCAAGTGGTAATAGGTCGAGGCAATGCCGCCGTTTCGGACAGGACCGAGTATTTCTTCGGTGGCGATACATAGCCGCAGCTTGCGGCTCGAGGTGTAGGCCGCATACTTTTCCAGGTCAGGAAAGGATGCTACTTCAAACGTATCGTGTTGCATTTGCTAGACCCCAACTCCGATACGCTGGGTGGAACCGTCGATGCCTTGGAAGTAACTCCAAGTCGCTCTGATGCCGTCGATCAATTCAGTCTGTGGCTCGAAATCAAGCATCCTTGATGCTTTGGAAATATCGGTGTGATTGTGTTTGATCTCACCTCTTCTAAAGTCGCGGTACTCTACTCGAAGCCTCTGTCCAAACCCTGTAACGTTTCTAAGCAGGTCAATGACTTCATTGACTGCAGTTGGTTTGCCGCTGCCAAGCTGAAAGACGCCTTTACTCGTGAGTTTGAGCGCATTTATGATGCCTTGGCAAAGGTCTTCAACGAAAATAAAATCTCGCGTCTGTGTGCCATCCCCGTAAACAACACAGGTTTCACCCTTGAGAGCATTTTTGATGAATGCCGCGATAACGCTGCCTTTACGTAGGGAAAGTGGGCCGTAAACGTTGGAAAAGCGCAGCGAGGCTGCAGCGAGGCCATAGCTTTCCGAATAAGCTGAGCAGTAGGCTTCAGCTGCGGCTTTGGAGGCACCGTAGGCAGAGGCCGGTCTTGGAACCATTTCCTCGTGTACGGGCGGTACTGCTTCACCAAGAATTGCGCCGCCAGTTGAAGCGTTTACAAGCCGAGAAACGCCATGGGCGCGCATTGCCTCAAGAAGATTCACCGTGCCGCGGACGTTGACCTCAAAGTTGTAAAGAGGCGCTGCAATTGAATCAATGACCCTCGTGTCTGCAGCTAGATGAACCACGGCATCCACACCGTCCATTGCTTTGTCAATGTCAGCAGGATTTCTCACATCCCCTTTAATAAAGGTGTGAGGGTGACCTGAGATCGACGAACGGTCGGAGGTTGCTTCATTGTCAAGGACAATGATGTCCTCGCAAAGCTTCCTGGAGCATAGTTCTCGAATGAGATTTGAGCCAATAAAACCGCAGCCGCCTGTCACAAGAACTCTGTTAAACACTTTGATACTATCCGCTAATGGTTGTTTCGAGATTGGGGGCCGCTTTATTTTTGCTCCAGTAGGAAACGCAGGGTATTTTCGAATGATCTGCACGCGACCTGTAGCGTTCTGTTATCTCTTTAATTTCATTAAGCAGCCCATCTTCAATGAGCGTTGGTGTCCAACCGAAGGACCTCAGCAGATCATTGCGGACCACCAGATCGTTCTTCTCAGCTTCATTTCGAGGGTTTTTTAGATAGCTGATCTTACAGCCTGTCATCTCTTGGATGTGCAATGCCAAGTCACAAAGGGTTTTGGTCTCTGCCATCTGGTTAAGCACAAGAGGTCGTGCGCCGGCAGTCGGTGGATGCAAGAGTGCCTGCTCAATGCACTTACAGGTGTCAGAGATGTGAATGAAAGCTCGAGTTTGCCCCCCAGTTCCGTGCACCGTCAGTGGATACCCGACAGCTGCTTGCATCAAGAAGCGGTTGAGAACCGTTCCGTAGTCGCCGTCATAATCGAAGCGGTTAATAAGCCGTTCGTCCAGTTCGGTCAGTTCCGTTTGAGTTCCCCATACGATGCCCTGATGCAAATCTGTGATACGGAGCTTGTCATTCTTTGCGTAGAACTGAAACATCTGAGCGTCCATCGTCTTAGTCATATGATAGATGGAGCCTGGGTTTGGAGGATAGATAATTGTATCCGAGACCTGCCTGCCGTCGAGTGTGTCAATTTTCACCTCTAGGTAGCCTTCAGGAATCGGAATTGGTTCCTCATGGCCGTAGCCATAGACGCCCATCGTGCCCAGGTGCACCAAATGCACATCAAGCCCTGTTTCCACTATTGCGTTAAGTACATTGTGGGTGCCGCAAATATTGTTCTGGATGGTATAATTCTTCGTATGGCCGGACTTCATCGAATATGGCGCGGCCCGTTGTTCTGCAAAGTGAATAATAGCATCAGGCTGTTCTTCCCTGAGCGTGGACAGCAGTCCCTCGAAATCAGCGGCAATATCCAACTCGATAAACCGTATTACATGACCGGTACGATCGAACCATGCATCCAGCCGATCGCCCACCCCAGAAATCGGTGTCAAGGAGTTGGTGCCCATTTCTTCATCAATGCGTCTGCGAGAGAGGTTGTCCAGAATAATCACGTCGTGCCCAAGATTAGACATGTGTAGCGCAGTCGGCCAACCACAGAAGCCGTCGCCACCCAAGACAATAATTTTCATACTAAAACTCTCCCGAGTTATCACTGAATTAGCAGCCGAATCTAAAATTGCTCTAAAAACATAGCAGTTCTGCGGGATTTTACCGATACCTTGATTTTGCTAAGAAGTGCCATTCCACAACTCCAGGGCAGCTGATAAATGAACTGGTTCGCGTTTAGAGTAATAAAGCGACTCAGCTCGAAATTTCTGTAGTTGAGCGCACCATAAAATCGAACTATTTAAGGTAAGATTCGGTGGTTTGACTTTGGAGTTAGATATTTCTAGGTAGGAAGCCAAAAACCTCTCGGGGCTTCAGTGAGAATTTCGCTGTTTGATTTAGAATAAGGATTTTTGTCATGAATACTTCTCCAGAGAGTGCGACCAACTTACTAATGAGCTATGAAGACGGAAAGAGTTTCGCGCTCAAAGGAGATGTCGTCAAAGCGCGAGAAGTTCTAGGTCCGATAGTCGAGTTCAATCCCTATCATCCCGCAGCCTATTTCCTGTGTCTTGTAGAAATGAAGTCTGGCAACTTAAGAAACTGCGAAAAACTCTGCGAGACTTTCTTGAGCCGAAATACAAAGCATCCGGGAATGAGGGCTATTGCGGCCGAGCTGCACATAAAAAAGCAAAATTATGCAGCTGCGAAGGCGGAGATTGATATTGCATTACGTGCAAATCCGACCCACCAAGCCGCAATTCGTGCCTCTGATCGATTGAGGGCCTTGATGCGGCAACAGCAAACTAAAAAGATTGTTGACCGGTTGGCGACTTCAGGCTTTGGGGGCATACGCAAAATTGGACGGATTAAGAACGCTGAAAGACTTCAAAGAATTCGCCCTTTGCAGCAATGGGATGATGATCCGATTGAGGCCAAAGTTGCCTACTTCCATCATTGCGCCGATGTTCAAGTGGCATTGAATAGCTACGTGCCTGAGCTCATCGACAACGCAGTTGAGTTCGGTTATTGCACCTGGCCCCGAAAAATCCAGGGCCTGATACAGGGCCGTAGTGTGCTTGACGTGGGCTGTGGGTTTGGCGGGTATGCGATAGGTTTTCTCTGTGCCGGGGCGACGAGCTACACCGGCATAGATCCTGCTATGAAGTTGGATGAAAAGCGCATGAGAAACAAGCGCCTAAGGCAGTGGGTGCCTGTTAACATGTCGGCGCGTGAGATCATGGAACTGGTGCCTGCAATTGAGTTGCGTCAGGTGTCTACGCGAGACATTTTGGGAGAAAAGCAATTTGATGTGATCTGTCTTCACAACGTCACTGAGCATCTTCTGCAGATTGAGAGTGTATTTGAGGATATCTCTAAGTTGTTAGTGAGGGGCGGTAAAGTTGTGTTTATGCATCACAACTTTTTTGGTTGGAGCGGCCATCATATGCAGCCGCATCATCCCAGGTTGCTGGATGAACAAAATCCTGATCATTTAAAGTATTGCGATTGGAATCACATCAAGATTATGGATCATTTGCCGGATGATCATTACCTAAATACCAATTTGAATCGTATTCGTATTGATGATCTAAAAAGAATTGTTAACAAACATTTCAAAATAGAGGCATGGGAGCATAAATATTCTTCTAAAGCTGTTTTGGAGCGTCTTACTCCAGAGGTTCTGGAAAGTGTTATTAGGGTAAAGAGTGATCTTACTGCAGAGGAGTTGAAAACAAATGCAGTTTACTGCGTTGCTGAAGGTTAAGGGATGCAGAATTGATTTGTAATATTTATTGATTTCGCCTTTAGTACGTGTTTTTTGCGATGGAGCAAGTTACTGTTCAATGGAAATGCTAATGAACTTATTGCTTCTGATGGGCGTTGAATATGTGTTGAGTGCAGCTGATTGAGCGATGCAAAACACAAAACAGCGCCTTTCAAGAGCCTTTATTCATCAGTATAAGAACGGAGGGAGTAAGTCGCGCGGCTGACTCGGGTCTGCTTGTTGGGGGAATTAGTTTTGCAGGATGGCTTCTATATCTCGGCTTACTGCCAGATTGGGCAGCTTGAGTACCTCCATCGCATCGCTCTCAGGCATGACCAGAACATCAGCTTGTGGCGTAAGGCGGGGCAGACTATAGAGCTCGTCCAGCTGTGGGAGCTTGAGCGCTATTCGGGACAGAAGCATCACACGCAAGCCTTTTACAACACAGATCATTTTCGAGAATTTCTGCAGGAGCGTCTGGCCCCCCTCGGATTGAAGCCCGCCGACATCAAGGGAATTTGGGGGACGCCGGGCGTCACCACGGACACCACCGACTACTGGCGCTGCTATGGCGACTTTTCGCAGCATAGTCTGGCCCACCTCTTTTGCGCGATGATGTTGGATAAAGAGGTTTTCGAGAGAGGTTGTATCGTGGGTCTGGCCGTTGATGGCGGGCCAGATAGCCTGGAGGATCTTTATAGCCGGGATAAGCCATTCTACGCTGGGGCGATAGTAAAGTCCGGGGATATTAACGTATTCCCTGTCCCGTCGACGGCTCCGTTCTGGGCGTTGCTTAGACAATACTTTGGCTTGAAAGAAGGAAGCTTGATGGCACTAGCAAGTGCTTGTCGCGGGCCAGATCTTTTGCCAGAGCAGGCGCCGCCGCCCATTTTTGGCGTTGCGGATTTTCTTGAAGCCGATGCCTGGTTCAACGGAATGATCGATGAGGTCAATTTTCTTTGCGATGAAGAAAAATCAGAGGATATGGACGGAAGGTTCTCTCCTCTGGAAAATAAAGCGGCAGTTATGACGCGGATTATTCAGGCCTGTACTGAGAAGCAGCTTGAAAATACGGTGTCATCTATTTTAAAAGAACATGAAGTTGACCCGCGATCGAGCTATCTTGCCATGGCTGGCGGCTTGGCACTTAACTGTCCTGCCAACACGCATCTCATGAATACTTTTGGGTTTAAGGGATTTATTGCCCCACCTTGCGTCAATGACTCAGGGCTTTCGATGGGCTTGGGGTTGATGCGTTTTTTTGAACAAAACAGGGATTTTGCGTTCAAATTTGCGTCGCCTTACGTTGGGGGGCGTTCGGGGAGCTCAGTCGAAGCTGTTGTGGCTTCTGAAAGCTTCAGCCCCTTCGTTCGCGCGCTATCAACTTATTCCCCCTCTGAGTTCTTGGAGGATATTGTTAAGGGCCCCGTGGTGCGTTTCTGCGAAGGCTCTGAAGTTGGGCCGCGCGCCTTGGGTAATCGATCTTTGCTGGCTGATCCGAGAACGGAGCGGTCCAAGGATCTGTTGAATTCAATCAAACAACGGGAGTGGTGGCGGCCTGTCGCCCCGGTCGTTCTGGAGGAGCATATCGACGCTTGGTTTGAGGATGCGTTTCCGTCACCTTACATGCTGATTGCATTTGCAGTGAAGCCAGAGCAGCAGGCCCTCGTTCCGGCAATCTGCCATCTGGATGGCACGGCACGCGCGCAGACACTCTCTCGCGCAGCAAATCCGGCGCTCTACGATGAGATACAGGCCTTTGCGCGCGAAACCGGGGTGCCGATGCTGTGCAATACCTCGCTGAATGATCGCGGCGAACCCATTTTGAACAGCTTGGAAGCGGCACTCGACTTTGCGCTGAAAAAGGAACTCAGCGTTGTTTATGTTGATGGCTTTCGGCTAGAGCTGACGAACTTCAAGGAATACCAATCCGCGCCGCCACCCGAAGGGGTCAACCGGAGCTTTGTGCCACGGCAGCCTATCGACTGGGCAGAAGCCGAGCGAGCAGCCAACCCGCTGGAGCTGACCCGGGAAGAGCTGGTCTTAAAGCAGCTGAACCCGCGCTTGAGAGCTCTTGATCACAAAGACCCGGAACAACTGCCCAGACTGCGCAAACTGCTGCGCCGTGTCAGGGCGCAGTTTTCCAAGCGTGCGGACTTCCAGTTTGTCGATCTGGCGCAGGATTTTGATGCACCGAACACGCCGCCCCGCGAGGCGAAGGCTCTAAGCCGGGCGGAGACGCTGCGTCTGGAGGTAACAGATGGATAGAAACGCCGGAAGTGAGGCGATTGACCGCCGGGCGCAGAACCAGAAACTCAGGGAGGCAAAAGAAGCTGCCCAAAAAGCTGAGGCTGACGGCGACCTGAACAGGGCGCTGGCTTTATGGTCTGGACTTGTTGAGAGCGCGCCGCACTTTCTGCCTGCTGTCGTTGGGGTCATTCGTACACAGCGCGCGTTGGGGCAATGGTCCGAGGCTTTGGTAGCAGCGCGGAAAGCACTGGCGACTTGGCCAGATAAACCGGCCCTCCTTCGCCATGCGGCGCAACTTGCCAAGCAAGCGGGCGCACACTCTGACGCGTTGCAGTTCGCTCGGGCACTCGCGGAACTGGAGCCAGAAAATCCTGTCCCTCTGCGTTTGGAGCTCATGAGTCTGTTCTCGCTTGGGAACTATGAAGAGCTTGAGGGCAAGATCGAAAGCGCCTTGAAGAAGCACCCTTCGGACACAGCATTGCGTCATGTTTATATTCTGTTGAAGCGGGTTACTTCCCCTTCATCTGGTGACATAACAAGACGTGCTCAGTGGTTCCACGAAAGCCCGGCTGATCGGGTTTTCTATTCTTTTTATCTGGATGGTCTTCACGGCACGGGGCGGCTGGAACAGGCAAGAGCAGCGCAGGAGCTCCACGAGCATGCGCGCCAGAAAACTGAAAAATTACAGGATCTTGAGGCTTTTCGAGCGCGCCTCAATGCGCCGCCCGAACCCAAGAAGCAAGATGCCGTCTTTTTTAAAAGGATACGCCAGTTTCTGTGTCCGCCAGGTGTCCCAGACGATGAGTTTATGCGCGGCATGGTATGGGGCGCTGCTGCAAACAGACTTTCCATGCAATGCTTCATGGACTTGCCAGCCGAAGCCGAGCACATGGAAGGGCTTTTTGTGCCGCCGGACCTTGGCGCGGTGCGTGCGGCGCTCAACAAAGGGAAGGGTTGTCTCTTGGTCGCGTCTCACAACGGCCCAACGGCGGCAGCTTCTTGGTATCTTGAGCGGCAGTTTGAACGCTTCAGGCGTATCGGCAATCGCGGCAACTTGATGTTAGCACGACGTCCTGAAAATGCGTGGGAGCCAGAAGCGCATAAGTCCATACTCATCGGCGCAAAGCCAAGAGCGGAATTGCGGGCTGTCATTAAAGCATTGAAAGAAAATGACGTGCTGGCGCTTGCCTGCGATGGAAGTCAGGTCGGTTCCGCCGTAGAAGTGGCGTTTCTGGACGGCACCCTGAGGCTTTGGGACATGCCCGCGCGCCTAGCTGTGAAGCATGGGGTTCCCACATTTTGGTGCCAACCCTATTGGCAGGGCGAGAGCATTGCCCTTGAAATACAAGAGATTGCACCGAACACTGCATCACCGGATGCTGACGTTGCGGTCATGGAATGGGCGCGGAGTTTTGCCAGCAAGCTGGAGCGCCACCTGCGCAGGTCTCCGCGAAACTACACATATCCCAGAGATTTTTGGGCAAGGGCCATGGGGTCCTCGCCTGGCTCGGACTGAAGACGGGGCATTGATGATAAACGCCGCAAACAAGGATGCACGGGCATCCGGTGGTTTTGCAAGTCTGCGAAGCGTGACCTACAAAAAGTGGGTTGCGCAACGGATCTCGCATTTCCTCAGCCTCCACCCCCAGCTTGAGCCTCGCTACGCGGCGGCCAAGAAAGTGGTGCGTGCTTTCCGTCGTCCTGCCTTCTATGAGATTTCGACGCGCTGCAATTTGAAATGTGAAGGCTGCTATTATTTTGAGGGGGGGCAATCCCACGTTTCCGATATTCGGGCGCAGGATGAAGAATGGGCACAGTTCTTCAAGGAAGAGCAGCGGCGCGGTGTTTCAATGGCCTATTTCGTTGGCGCGGAACCTGCCTTGGAACCGAAGCGTTTGATGGCGGCCGCTGAGTGTTTCCCTTGGGGAAACATCGGCAGCAACGGCACGATCAGAATTCCCTCCGAAGTGCCCTACCGCATTGGTGTCTCTGTTTGGGCAGCGGATGAAGAAACCGATCGCGTGATGCGCGGCGCTGGTGCTTTCCGCAAGGCCCTGATGAACTATGCGGGGGACCCGAGAGCGATCATTCTGTTTACCGTGTCACGCTGGACCATTGATCATATTCCGATGATTGCCCAGCAGTGCCGAGAGCACGGTCTGCCACTCACGTTCAATATCTACTCTCCAACCCACAGCTATCTGGAGAAACTCAAGTCACATCAAAGCAACGATCAGGCGTTTTTCCGCGTAAGTGCGCCGGAAGACAACCCGCAGCTGGGGCCTGAAGACCTTTACCGCATGACGCAGGTGATCGAGGAGACCATGGATCGGTATCCGGAAACAGTCATCTACGATCGTGGCTATAATCGGCTCATGAGTGCGCGCGAGGCGCCCCATGCGATAGATCCGGCTACCGGTATTGCCGAAAATTGCGGCTCTCGGATGGTTGCCCCCATGCGTTACTTCGGCACCAACCGACAACAACTGCAGGTCAAGTGCGGCACTTCTGATGTGGACTGCAGTCAATGCCGCCTGTACTCCGGCGGCTGGTCTTCTCGCTTTGTGCCCAGCCCTACAGACCTTGAGGACCTGCAAGGCTTTAAGGGGTGGTTGGACACGATGGATGTGCTGGGCCGGATTTTCCTCATCGGTGCGGCCGAGCCATATCATGTGCCTGCTGCTGAAAGTGCCGATCAGTTTGCTGGACGTGCGTTTGAATGAGTGGAGCGACGATGGCCCCTCGCCTGTCTTTTGCCCGGGCTGACGAGATCAACTGGAAGAACCTGTCGCAGATTATTCGCTTCCGGCCAAACACCCGGCCGGTGGAGCTTCTTCATGAACCTATGGTGCTTCGGCGCATCAAAGGACGGCAAGTGGCGTTGATTGCCGATGCGGCTGCCGCTGAACAGATCCTGTTCGTGAGGCCTCATGACTTTCCGAAATCCGAGGTCCAGCGCAAGCTGGCCTGCGTGGCGCTCGGCGAGGGCATCAGCGGGACCCGAGGGGAACAGAGTGCTCAACAGCGGCGTGCCATTCGGCCCTTGTTCAGCGCTGTTTTGAAGGAGTGTCTGGCACAGGTCACCGTTGAAGCAACGGCTGATGCGGTGGGGCGTTGGCGGCGGAAAGGCACAATTGATCTCGGCTTGGAAATGTCTGATCTGGCGCTGCAAATCGCCTGGGCAACCCTTTTCGGGCCTGGCAGATATGAAGGTCGAGACCCAGTTGTTACGCAAACAGTGCAAGAGATTGCCCGCGCAAGCAGGGCCGATTTTCTCGACAACTCCAAAATCGTCAAGCGCCTGACGAGACATTTCATTGACAGCGGGCGGTGGAAGAAGGTCGCGGACAGCTCCCCGTTTTCTCAGATCACCAACCCGGCTGGGCATTCGGCAATGAAGCTGAGCCAAGCGGAACTGGAGGCAAATGCGAGCGTACTGATTGCCTCGGGCCATGTGTCTACAGGCATTTCCTTGGCGTGGATCGCTTGGCTGATGGCAGCGCTGCCCGAAAGGCAAAACCAGCTTCGCGAGAGCCTTGGCACATGGCAAGCGCCGGAAAGGAGCCCCCTTCTCGCTGCGACCATGAATGAAGCGCTCAGGCTGTTTCCAGCTGTGCCCGAAGCCATGCGTGACGCGAAGGTGCCCTTCGAAATAGATGGCGTGCCTCTAGAGCGCGGGGCACTCTTGATTGTCTCGCTATATGCTCTCCATCGCAGTCAGAGATACTGGGAGGCGCCGGATTCGTTCTCTCCTGAACGCTTTTTGTCCGGACCCAAAGCCCCGCGCGGGGCATTTATCCCCTTTTCCGGTGGGCCTTACGGCTGCCTTGGAGCGGCAATTGCTCAAGAGGAAATCTCGCAGGTGATCAGCTCGGTCATGTCGCAGGTTCGGTTGAAACTGCAGGATCGCGATGAGCCCGCCCCCGGGCTTGAAACCGGTGTTTGTCTCTATCCCGACCGTCCTCTTCTTGTTGAAGTTGCGGGCCTTTAAGGCCCGCTGCCAGGCGTTCTTTCCTAAATCTCCTATGGTAAGTTGAGGTCCTGCCGGGGCGCGGCACCCACCGGCATTCTTCCCCGTTGCTATTTATAACCATGCTATGTTTTCTCAAGGTCATTCCTCCCAGAGAAACGTGAGAATGGCGTCAAGAGTTATGCCCCTATAGGTTGCTTGAAGTAAATTAATGCAACCAAAAAGAGAAATGGCACGGCAACTCCCAGCGACTTTGCTGTCTCAGTTGCAGATTTATGTTTCCGTCTCTTTTTGGCTCGCTAGTCAACCAAGGAACCTTAGGTGAGGACTGAATGGGACAACCCTTTATCTCCCAGATATCTCTGTGGGGCTTGAACTTCGCGGTTGAGGACTGGGCGTTTTGCGACGGCCAGACACTTAATATTTCTCAGTATGCGGCTCTCTATTCTCTGCTGGGTACCAAGTATGGAGGCAACGGAACCTCCACCTTTTCGTTGCCAAACCTCAAAGGGCGCATAGCAACGGGCTTGGGCTACCCGGGGGAAGACCGTGGCACCATTGGCGGTACGGAAACCGTGACGCTTACTGAGGTCAGCATGCCGGCTCATACCCACCGAGGCACAGTGCTGACGGTGGCTGATGACCCGGGCACCAGCGGGCCCGCAACAGGCCTTGTGATGGCAAACCCTACCGTGACTCGCCCGGGGTCCAGCGTAGTTGGCAGTTCCTTCTCGGAGGACGGGAGCCTAGATGCTTCCTTCAGTGCAGGAAATCCGACGGAAAGCGTTGGTTCAAGTACACCGTTTTCCGTGCGCAGTCCGTTTCTTGCAGTGAATTACGAGATCGCGTTGGAAGGCGTCTATCCTTCTCGGGATTAGAAGCTTGTGTTCACCTGCCGTTTAAACAAGTTTTAAGGAGTAAGTCGTGGCGGAGCCATTTATCTCCCAGATTTCGGCGTTTGGCCTCGGGTTCACCATTGAGGGCTGGACCCAATGTCAAGGTCAGTTGCTGTCGGTTGGACAGAACCAAGCGCTGTTTTCCCTCATCTTGAATATCTATGGCGGCGATGGCCGTGTGTCCATGGGCGTGCCGAACCTGGCAGGCCGGACGGTGTTGCACTCAGGTACCGGTCCGGGCCTGTCCAACCGGAATCTGGGAGACCAACACGTCTCCAGAACCTGGGCGCTCAACCATCTTGAGATGCCCTCTCATGACCACCTCATTGCCCAAAAAGCCAAGCCGAGTTCTGGCGCTTCCCGTGATCCCGCTCCGGGCTTTGTCACTGCGATACCGGAAGGCTCATTTGGCGGTACCCCGGTAATCGCGGACTGGTATGCATCTGCCTCCAATCTGACAGACTTGTCTTCCTATGGCTCTCCGGCCACCAGTACCGAAGGTGCCAGTTCACCCATTTCGACTATGTCGCCATTTCAGGTGGTTAGCTACCAAATGGCTTTGCTTGGGACGTATCCACCGCGCTCCTAAACGCCTCGACACTTTGCGTTTGTATTTAAAATTGAAAACACCTTGACGGGTGTTTCTAAAATGGAGGCATGAAATGTCACAGCCATTTATGTCGCAGATTTCGATCTTTCCGCTCGTCTTTGCTGTCCAGGACTGGGCCTATTGTGACGGACAGATACTCTCAATCAGTCAGTACAATGCGCTCTTTTCGTTGCTTGGTACAACTTTTGGTGGAAATGGTCGCACGTCATTTGGCCTGCCGGAAATGCGGGGCCGCGTTGCTGTTCATCGGGACACCAACGGGCTTTATCCATGGGGCCTACGGTCAGGCAACGAGACGCAGACCCTTGATGTCAACAACCTGCCACCGCACACGCATGACAATGTGCGGTTCGCAGCTTCCACCTTGGTTGGGAGTGAAGTGCCATCAGACATGACCATTCTCTCGGTCCCGCAAGTCGGCGGTTTGGTTGGCGATGGTTTTGCGGTGCCCGACGGGAGTGAGGTTACGCTCGGCAATAGCGGCAGCCGAACGATAAAAAGCGGATCGGGCATCCCATTCTCGATCATGGACCCGTTCACCTGCATGAACTACGAGATCTCGCTCAAAGGGGTGTACCCCTCAAGAGCGTAGCTTCTCCCGTTTTTCACCCAGAGTGGAGGTATGTGATGACCGCTGTGAGCCCCCATGATGTGAGGATCAGGCCAGCCGGAGCCGGAGATGAGCCGTTCTTGAAGCGTGTGCACGCCGCGGAACGGCATTGGGAGTTCGCGCCCCTTCTCAATGCAGGGGACGAGGAGAACTACCACAAGGTGCTGGCGCAGCAGTATAACGCCCATCATGAGGTCTATTTCAACAGCTACACTGTTGCAAAGTATGGGATCATTTTGCTGTGCGGGACGCCGATCGGCCGACTCTATCTGGATGAGCGGGAGGGTGAGTTCCGGGTTCTGGACATCGCCTTGCTGCCACACTACCGGGGGCGCGGGATCGGTTCGATTATCATGCATGGGATTTGTGCAACTGCTGCACGCATGCGTTTGCCCGTGACCTTGCATGTGCACTGCCTCAACGCAGCGGCCTATCGGTTCTACTGGCGGCTTGGGTTTGAGCCGGTGAGTTCGAACCAACGGCACACGCTGATGCGGTGGTTTCACCCAAGCTATGAGCAGTTTGCCAGTGGGCACTTTGTGCCGCCGGACGTGACCGTCCGGCGTCTGCAGCACGAAAACGCGGGGTCGGGTGCAGCCTGACCGCGGTGACTTCTCTGAAAATGCCTTGGCACCGTGAAAGCACTTGGGCTGAGGCGTGTATGCATCATCAAATGGAGGTAGTTATGAAAGCCATCAAGGATTTGGAACACACTGACTTTACTGGTTTGGTTGGCGAGGAGTTTGCAATCGGGCATTACAAAGCCAAGCTCACCTCCGTCTCTCTGGGGCCTGATACGCCTTCCGAGTTCCGCGAGCAGTTCTCGTTGATCTTTGAATGCCCGGATAATTTTGTCGGTGACCACGACACGCTGGCGATCTCCCACGATACCATCGGAGCGCATTCTGTCTTCATCTCCAAAGTGATGGGGAGCAATAAAACACCGAACCTTCAGGTGGTGTTTAGCTGATTGATCTCATTGGAGATCACAACCTGAAAGCAAAGCTGGCGGCATCTGTGTGCCGCCAGTTTTTCGTTTCATCCGACCCTGGCCGGTTAAAGCTCAGGGAGCCTTGGCCGCTTCGCTCTGATGGATCTGACCTTTTAAAGATCGAACCTGATTGTTGAGCGCGGCACGACCCAGCCCTAGCCCGGAAAGTGGCAGGCCGTGAAGTGGTCCGCGTCATTCTCCGCGCTGGCTAGAGCCGGGGCGGATTGGGCACAAGCGTCCTGAGCAATGGGGCATCTGGTGCGGAAAACGCAACCGGATGGTGGATTGAGCGGACTTGGCAGATCCCCTTCGAGCAGCATGTGCTTCTTGGCCCGTTCGATTGCAGGATCCGGGATCGGAACGGCCGAGATCAGCGCCTTGGTGTAAGGATGGCGCGGCGCGGAGTAGAGTGCCGCGCGGTTGGCGATTTCCATCACCTTGCCCAGGTAAAGCACCATCACCCGATCTGAAATGTGTTGGACCACGGACAAGTCATGGGCGATGAAGATCATGGACAGGCCCATCTCCTGCTGGATGTCCTTGAGGAGATTGACCACTTGCGCCTGAATGGACACATCCAGCGCGGAGACCGGCTCATCACAAATCAAGAGCTTCGGCTCCACAATCAGCGCCCGTGCGATGCCGATGCGCTGGCACTGACCGCCGGAGAACTCATGGGGGTAGCGGTTGATCTGGTTTGGCAGCAGGCTGACCCGCTCCATCATGGCGCGCACCCGTGCCTTTACCTCCGCAGCTAACAGGTGCGGCTGATGGGTCTTCAGCGGCTCTGCGATGATTTCGCCAACGGTCATGCGCGGATTAAGCGAGGCCAGTGGATCTTGAAAGATCATCTGGATTTGAGAGCGGTAGGGCTGCATCCGCTTGGGGCTGAGAGACAAAAGATCTGTCGTGCCATCGAAGGTGACACTGCCTTCTGCTTCAACCATCTGGATCAACGCGCGGGCCAGCGTGCTCTTGCCGCAACCGGACTCGCCCACAATGCCGAGGGTTTCTCCGGGGCGCAGCGTGAAGGACACCCCATTGACCGCTTTCACAACCCGTTGAGGCGACCAAGGCAGCGCGTTTTCTCGGCCTGCGGAGAAAGTAACGCGCAGGTTCTCTACATCAAGAAGCGGGGTCATGAGGCAAGCTCCAGAACTGGGCGTGTACAGGCCCGCAGTCGACCTTCAGCAAAAGCCTCCAGAGCAGGCCGTGTGGTTTCGCAGAGCGGCTGAACTTCGCTGCAGCGCGGAGCGAAAGGGCATCCCGCCGGTTGGCTGAGCAAGTTGGGCGGGCTGCCCGGGATGGTCTTCAGGGTTGGGGAGAGCTGGTCAACGCGCGGAATGGCCTGCAGCAGACCGCGGGTGTAAGGGTGGGACGGATTGTCAAACATGGCGTCAACAGGGCCCTGCTCCATCACCCGGCCGCCATACATGACCAGTACTTCATCGCAGAAACCAGCGACAACGCCCAGATCATGGGTGATCAGGATCACCGCCATGCCGAACTCGCGGCGCAGCTCGCCAAACAAGTCCATGATCTGTGCCTGCACGGTAACGTCCAAGGCAGTTGTTGGCTCATCTGCGATCAGCAGCTTGGGCTTGCACAGCAATGACATGGCGATCATGACGCGCTGGCGCATTCCACCGGAGAACTCATGCGGGTAGTAGTGCAACCGCGCTTTGGCATCTGGAATGTGCACCGCGTCCAGCATCTCAACGGATTGGCGCAGAGCGTCCTTCTTGGAAAGGCCCTTGTGGTGGATCAGGACTTCAGCCATCTGATCGCTCACCCGCATGAACGGATTGAGCGATGTCATGGGGTCTTGAAACACCATCGATATGCCCGTGGAGCGCACTTGGTTCAGGGTCTTCAACGGGGCGTTCAGCAGCTCGGCGCCGTCAAACCGCACGGAGCCTGTTGCCTTGCCGTTTCGTGCCAAGAGCCCGAGTGCGGCAAATGCCGTCTGACTTTTGCCGGACCCGCTTTCGCCAACGATTGCAAGAGACCGGCCCTTGTCGATGGACAGGCTGAGGTCGCTGACGGCGTTGACAGTTCCCTCATCGGTGTTGAAGGCCACACTCAGATTGTTGATCTCGAACATGGGCATTCTATCGATCCTTCGGGTCTAGTGCATCGCGCAGACCGTCGCCGACAAAATAGAAGGCGAAGATGGTGACGACGAAGAAGAACAATGGAAAGGCCAGCTGCCACAAGGTGCCAAACTTCATGGTGCGGGCGCCTTCAGAGATCAGAGCGCCCCAAGAGGTATCCGGTTCCTGAACTCCCAGCCCGAGGAAGGAGATGAAACTTTCCGCCATGATCATGGATGGGATCAGAAGGGTGGCATAGACCACCACAACGCCAAGCAGGTTCGGGACGATGTGGCGCAAAATGATCTTCGCGCTTGAGACACCACTGGCGCGGGCGGCCTCAATGAACTCCTTGTGCTTGAGGGACAAGGTTTGTCCGCGCACGATGCGCGACATGTCCAGCCATGACAAAAGGCCAATGCCGATGAACAGCAAGGAAATGGAGCGGCCGAAGGCCGTCAGCATGATGATCAGCACGAACATGTAGGGAATGGCCATGAGCACATCGACAATGCGCATCATGAAATTGTCGAGAGCGCCGCCCACATAGCCGGAAATCGCGCCGTAGAGCGTGCCAACAACGACTGCAACGCCTGCGCCCAGAATGCCCACCATGAGGGAGATCTGGGTGCCCTGCACTGTTCGGGCGTAAAGGTCTCTGCCTAGGTCATCCGTGCCGAAGTAATGGCCGGATGCCAGCGAGGGGTAACCCAGTTCCGCCACCTGTCCAATCACCATGAAGTCAATGTCTTCATTGTTGAAGGAGGTGAACTGCGCGCCAAAGGCAGCGAACAAGGCCACCAGAACAAGCACAACAAGAGCTGTCATGGCCGCCTTGTTGCGCAAGAAACGACGACGGGCATCCGCCCATGGCGACCGGCCCCGCACATCTTGCTCCGCCATGCGGGTCGCCATTTCTTCAATCTTACCTGTATCAGTCAGCATGGTGTCAGTGCCGTATTCTTGGGTCGATCCACGCGTAGAGCAGATCGACGATCAGGCTGAAAAGAATGGTGAGAGCGCCAACCAGAATGGTGACCCCCATCATGAGCGAGTAGTCACGGTTCAAAGCTGCGTTGACAAAGGCCAGACCGATCCCGCCGGTCGAGAAGTACATGTCGATCACGACCGAACCTGTGACCATGGCCACGAAGGTGGGGCCGAGGTAGGACACGACTGGAAGCATCGCGGGTTTCAGCGCATGGTTGAGGATGATGCGGCGAGCTGGCATCCCCTTGGCGCGTGCCGTGCGGATATGGTTCGAGGTGAGAACCTCCAGCATGGAGGACCGCGTCAAGCGGGCAATGGAGGCCATGTAGCTGGTCGACAGTGCAATTACCGGCATGACGAGATATTGCCACTGTCCGCCCTCCCAGCCGCCGCCGGGCAGCCAACCCAGCATCAACGTGAAGATCAGCACCAGAATGGGCGCCATCACGAAGTTTGGCAGGACTTGCGCCCCAATGCTGATGCCAACCGTGATGTAGTCGAGCCAGCTGTTCTGGTAGATGGCGGCGCAGGCCCCAAGTGTCACGCCGACGACAACGGCGACCACGAAGGACAGAACGCCGTAGGTCAGTGTGATCGGGAAACCGTTGGCGATGATCGCGTTGACGGTCCGGTCCTTGTAGACGAAGGATGGCCCGAAATCGAAATGAAAAACAACGTTCTTGATGTACTGCAGCAACTGGACATAGAGCGGTTGGTCCAGACCGTACTTGGCCTCAAGGTTGGCCAGAATCTCGGGCGGAATGGCGCGTTCCTGAGTGAACGGGCTTCCGGGGGCAAGGTGCATCAAAAGAAACGAAAACACGATCAACACCAACAGGGTTGGGATCGCGATCATGATGCGCCGGGCAATGTAACTTAGCATGGCATTCTCGTGTTGGCTGAAGGGATGGGGTGCCACTTGAACCGTGGCACCCTGCTCATAGTCAGTCTTTCACGAGATAGAGGTCGCGCGAGTACCAGGTGCGCATCACGTTCTCAAGCGGCCAACCACGCAGGTTTGGCTTGAACATGTTCACGTTGGTGTAGTGGTACATCGGGATGAATGGCATCTCTTCTGCCAGAATTGCCTCAGCTTGCGTGTAAAGCTCGCTTGGGTCAGCAATGGTCTTGGATTCCGCCATCAGCGCATCGTAGTCGGCATTGTTGAAGCCGGCATTGTTGTGCCCGGAATATGAAGTCAGCAGGTCGAGGTAGGTTGACGCCTCATTGTAGTCGCCGCACCAGGCATAGCGAGCGACCTCATAGTTCTTGTCCTGCATGTTCTCCGTGTGCACTTTCCATTCAGTGTTTTCGAGAACAGCCGTTACCCCAATCGCTTTCCAGAACTGGCTCACAGCGATGGCGATCTTCTTGTGACCTTCACTGGTGTTGTAGGAGATCTTGAGCTCAAGAGGATTTTGCGGGCCATAACCAGCCTCTGCCAGCAGTTCCTTGGCTTTGGCAACACGCTCCTGCTGGGTCCAAGAGGCGAATGGAATGTCTGGCGTCGTGAAGTTGGCCGTCGCGGTGTGGGTCAGGTTGTATGCTGCCGTTTGGCCACCTTGCATGATGCGGTCTACAATAACGTCGCGGTTGACGGCGTAGGAAAGCGCCTTGCGGACCCGAACATCTTTAAGGGCTTCCGGCCCTTTGTCGCTCATGTTGAGCCAGTAGAAGTATGAACAGGAGTAAGGAACAGCGGTGGCTTGATCGGGATACTGTTCTTTCAGGCGCGGATACTGACCTGTCGGGACTTCGGTCTTGTGCAGCTCGCCTGCAAGGTAGCGCGTCAAAGCCTGCGCCTCGTCGTTGATGATGAGGGCAACCGACTTGTCGAGAATGGTTTCCTCATTGTTCCAGTAGTTCACGTTACGCTCGCGAACCAGCTTTTCGCCCGGGGCGTATTCGGTGAGGACATAGGCGCCGTTGCTGACCATGTTGCCGGGTTTGGTCCAATTCTGACCGTGCTCTTCGATGGCCCATTGGGGCGACGGGAACGTGGAGCTGTGAACGGTCATTGCAGGGAAGTAGGGCAATGGGTTGATCAGCTTGACTTCAAATGTCTTGTCGTCGATAGCCTTGACGCCGAGCTCTGACGGGTCAGCTTCGCCTTTGACAACGGCAGAGGCGTTCTCAATTCCCATCAGCTCCATATACCAGGCGTATTCAGAGGCCGTTTCCGGGTCCGCCAGTCGCTGCCAGGCATAAACGAAATCACCCGCTGTCACCGGCTTGCCGTCGGACCACAGGGCGTCCCGCAGATGGAAGGTGTAGGTCTTGCCGTCGTCGCTGACTGTATAGCTCTCGGCAACGCCCGGCTCCAGACTACCGTCAGCCTTTTCGTTCATCAGGCCTTCGAACAGGTCACGCATGACTTCCGAACCGCTGACATCGGAGTTGAGCTGTGGGTCAAGCGTCTTGAAATCATCCAGAATGCGGTAGATGAATGTCTGGTCCGCTGCCAGCTCCTCACCATTGATAACGCGAGTTTCTGCCAGTGCCGGAAAAGCAATGAATGCACTCAATGCAGTCGCAATAAGCCAGTTCTTTTTCAAGACCCTCTCCTCTTTGTAGTTTTCGCTTGCTGCCTTGATTATTTTGCAGTCAAACGCAGCTATAAAAATATGCAGAGGTGACAATAAGTAAGCAGAATTTCCCTGCGCCCCTCATTTATACTCTAATGAATTAAATTCACTTATTGTTTTACACCCTCTGTGAGAATCGTTTTAGCAAACTATTGTCGCCTCTGGAAGTTGGTTGTTGCGTTATGACATACAACCTTTGCTCTAGAGGTGGATCGTTGCGCGCGCTTACTTGACTTGGGGTGCAGCATTGCGGAGATGGAGAGTGTGCCGGCGCGCCAAGGGCATAAGCTGCGCGTGGGTGCAAGCTGATCATTGCGGATCGCGCGGAGAGCCCGCGCCGCAGGAGCAGGCTGGTCACGGAAAGAGCAACCAGCCTGTTTGATGGACATTTTAGTTCTTGGGTGCTTTGACAGTGGTTTCCAGCAGGAAACGCTGACACGCTGGGGCACCGATTGTTGTTGTCACGTTTTCCGGGAAATCTTGCGTGCCCCAGAAATCCGTCACAATGCCGCCTGCCTCACGCAGAATGACAACGCCCGCGGCAAAGTCCAGAAAGCCGGTTGGGCCTTCAAAGTATCCGTCGAGGCGTCCGGAGGCGACGTAGGCAAAGCCAAGAGCGCAAGCGCCAACAATGCGGATGGCCCCGATCTGCTCGCGAATTTCGTGCAGGCGATCATATGCCCCGTCAGAATGGGCGTGGCAATCGAGCGGCAAACCCGTCCCGACAACGAAACGCGCCGGATCGTCCTGTTTCCGCACCTTGATGGGCGCTCCGTTCATCGTCGCGCCGCCGCCGATTGTTGCCGAGAACATTTCATCGGCGACCGGCTCATAGATCACGCCTGCAAGCGGCTCCGTACCGCGCACCAGTGCGATGGAAACGGCGAAGTTCAGGCCGCTGATGTAGTTTGTGGTGCCATCGATCGGATCCACGACCCAGCGCAGTTCCGCGTCACTTGGGCCGTGGCAGCCATACTCCTCGCCTTCAAACGCGATATCCGGATAGGCGTGCTGGAGGGTCTCGCGGATAAGCTTTTCCGCTTCGCCGTCCGCCTGACAGATAAAGTCTGCCTGCCCTTTGAAGGCAACCGACAGTGCGCCCTCATGGCGGAAATAGTGCAACGCTTCCTTGCCAGCACGGCGTGCTGTGTGCTCCATCAGCTCAAGAAGCTTTGTGTAATCGGAACTCATAGGTCTTCTTCCTGCATCTTTGTGTCCGGTAGGTCGTCGAACACTTTCATTTCCGAGAAACGTATCCCGACCCGGTCGCCCTGCTGTGCAACGCAGCGCGCTTCGACCAGAATGTTCTGGCCACACCCGGTGGTCACCACATAGCGGGTGAGGTTGCCTAGGTAAGACACCTCGTGGACCACGCCATCGATGTCGCCCTCGCCCGGCGCTACGACCGAGATTGTTTCTGGGCGCGAGAACAGCACGCGCCCGTTGGTGGGGCTGGTTTGGAACGTCATTGCGCCTTGAATGATGGCACCACTGTCGAGCTGAAATGCATCAGCTGAGACGGCGTGCCCGCGCAAGAACGTTGCTTTGCCAACGAAGTCAGCAACGCGGGTACTGACTGGTGTCTCGTAGATTTCGCGCGGGGTACCAATCTGAGCGACCCGGCCCTGATGCATCACCGCGATCCGATCGGAGATATCAAGGGCTTCTTCCTGATCATGGGTCACGTAGACGGCGGTCAGGCCAAGTCGTGACTGCAAGGCGCGAATGTCACGGCGCAGTTTGACGCGCAGCTTTGCATCAAGGTTCGAAAGTGGTTCGTCAAACAGGAGCAGCGGCGGATCGATGATAACGGCTCGGGCCAGCGCCGCGCGCTGCTGCATGCCACCGGAAAGCTCGCCGGGGTACTTGTCCGCGGCGTGCTCCAGTTCCACAAGCTCGAGCGTTTCACGCACCTTGCGCTCGATGGTCGCCTTGTCCTCTTTGCGCATTTCCAGACCGTAGGCGACATTGCGCGCGATGGTCTTGGTCGGCCACAGGGCGTAGTTCTGGAACACAAAGCCAATGCCGCGGTCCCATGGCTCGATTTGGCTCACATCCTTATCGTCGAAAAGAATGCGCCCTCTCTTGGGCTTGATGAAGCCTGCAAGGCATCGCAGCAAGGTTGTCTTGCCGCAGCCGGACGGGCCGAGCAGTGTGAAGAATTCGCCATCGCGAATGTTCAGATCGGTGGCGTGAAGTGCCTGAAACTTGCCGAAGCAGATCTCCAGCGCTTCCAGAGAAACGCTCAAGCCATTTGATGACGGGTTTTGCTTCCGTGTCATACCAAGGTCTTCTTTCGTGAGCATGTGATGTAGGCCAGAGGCACGTAAAGGATCACCATCATCAGCACCGACATGGCGGCGGCATATCCGAAGTTAGCGCCAGGGGAGATGGTGTTTTGGAAGATCACCGCCGACATGGGGGTCCAGGGTGGGCGGTAGAGCAAGATGGTGGAGCTGAGTTCCGTTGCCGAATGCAGGAACACCAGTGTGAGGCCGGTAATGGCACCGCTGAGCATCATTGGCACCACGATGCCAAGGAAGACCCGCACTGGCGTTGCGCCAAGGCTCATGGCCGCGTCTTCCACTGCGGGGTGGATTTGATAGAGCGCAGCTTCACTGGTCTTGAGCGAGAACGGCAGCATTCTGACGAAATAGCTCAGCACAAGAATGAACCATGTGCCGGTCAGAACGATCGGGCCTTGGTTGAACGCGAGGATGAAGCCAATCGCGAAAACCGTGCCCGGAATGATGTAGGGCGTCATCACCAGGCCGTTCAATGCCGGACCAATGATGCGGAAACGCTTGCGAACAATCATATAAGCGATGGACAGACCGAAGACCATGCAGAGCATGGTGGCGGCAAAAGCCGTCGACAGACTGACCCAGACTGCATTCAGCTGCTCTGTGAACAGGGTGCTGTAGTTTGCAAGGGTCATGACGGTTGTGACCGTGCCTGCGCGCCACTCAAGGAAGGATGTGATGGCCACAAAAACGTGTGGGGTGAAGGCAAAGCCAATGACGATGGCGCCAAAGCCATAGATCAGCCACTTGAGTGCCGTTCCCGGACGGTCGAGTTCGGACTTGCGGGAGGTGACGGACGCAAAGCTGCGTCCTGCAAGCACGACACGTTGCATGGCGAGGAACATCATCGCAATGATGAGCATGATGATGGAGCCGGTGGAGGCGATGGATACGTTACCGCCAGTCTCGTTGAGGAACTGCGTGTAAACCAGCTTGGGAAGGATCACCAGATCCAGCGAAATGATGAAGGGGGTCCCGAAGTCTGAGAATGCCGCCATGGCCGCCATGTACAGGCCCGTCAAGACGCCCGGCAAGCTGGTGGGAATTTCCACGTTGAAGAAGGCGCGCCGCCGAGTTGCGCCCAAGCTGAGGGCACTCTCTCGCAACGTGGGATCAATGCTGCTGAAGCTGTCGAGGCTCATCAGGAAGATCAGCGGATAAATCAGCCAGATGATGACCCAGATTACGCCGTGGAGGCCGACAATGGTCCAGTCCAGGCCGAGCGCGGCGGTGAGCAGTCCATTTGAACCCAGCAACATGCGCCAGACATACGCGCCAAGGAAGGGCGGCGATATGGATGCCATGGTGATCAGCGCAATCAGCATGGAGCGGCCGTAGAACGAGTACCGTGCGACCAGCCAGGCGAGCGGAACGGCCACGATGCTGGCAAGAACCGTTGAGGCGATCGTTACGATGAGGCTGTTCTTGATGGCTTCCAGATACACACTGCGCGACAGAAACTCCTTGAAGTTGCCAAAGCTGAAGCTGAGTGCGCGATCGTGAAAGCGAATGAAACTGCGGGCTGCGTGCGTGATCTCAACGGCACCATCAACGGGGCGGGCCTCAAATACGGGTGCAGTGGGCGTGCCGAAGATCGACATGGGCACGGTCTGCTCAACCACAAATGAAGCATTGTCTGAGTTGAGCACCAGCCTGCTGCCTGCAGAGCTTGGGTCAATCGTCAGGGGCCCGCTGGTTTTGAAAACGATGCGGTTGTCGCCCTTGTTGGAAACGGAGGCGGCAAAGCCATCCGGCCGTTCCAAGGTAATGTCTTCTTGTCCATCAGTGCGCGGAATGAAGCGTTGTACGTCTTCTGAGACAAGCATCATTTCGCCTTGGCGAAGCTGGATCGTGAAGGCACCGCCATCTTGGCGGAAGGCCGAGACAACGATCCATATCTGCGGCACAGCGACCAATAGAATGGCCCCGGCTAGGCAGAATAGGGAGAATATTTTCCAGCTGTTTCTCATAGTTCCTGGTCCGGTAGGCAATGTACCGTTGAATGCGGGCACCCGGTGGGATGCCCGCAATAGTTGAGTTCAAGTTTGGGGGAAGCTCTGCTTACTTGGCTTCGAGGATAGCCGTGAACTTTGCTTTGATCACGTCTGCAGGTTCTTCGGCTGGGAAAAGCTTCAGAGCATCCAGAGCAGGCAGGCCTTCTGGCGGCGTCACATCGGTGCGAACAGAACGACGGTTCACAAGCGCGGTGGACAGCGTCTGACCTTCTTTTGACAGGATGAAGTCGATGAAGGTTTTGGCATTGTCGGCATTTGGTGCATTCGCGATGATGGCCAGACCATCAACCTGAACGGTCACACCGTCGGTTGGGTAAACCATCTTCACTGGCAGGCCTTCTGCTTCCCACTTGGCACCCAGATCTTCATTGATCCAGCCAATCGCTGCTTCGCCATCACGTACGGCCTCAAACATTGGCGTAGAGCCCGGTGTTGCACGTGCGGTTTTGATGACGTCGGTCATGAACTCCCAGCCAAGGCCGGAAGCCAGGCCAGACACGATGGACACGCCAGTGCCGGAGTGGTTCGGGTCAGCCAGAACCAAGCCACGTGTGTCATTCCAGCGTGGGTCCAGAACTTCCTTGACGGTGGTTGGATAGTCGCCTTCAGCCACCAGATCGGTGTTTACCAGCAGAGGCTGGGCGAAAAGTGAGAATGGGAACCACTTGTTGTTCGGATCGCGCAGGCGAAGCGCAGCGGCTTCTTGGGAATCGTAAGCTTCATAGAGCTCAGCGAAAGCTTCGAAGCTCTGAATGGCCCCGCCCCACTGGATGTCTGCAGCTGGGTTTGCGGCTTCCGCCTGAACGCGCTGGAACAGAGCGCCGGTGTCGCCAACGATCACTTCTACGTCGATTTCAGGGTGCTTTTCTTCGAATGCGGATACGAGAGGGCCGAAAATCTCGTCGCCATGGGCGGAGTAGACCGTGAGATTGCTGGCAGAGGCAGCAGTTGTCATCAGTAGCGCGCCAATAGCGGCGGTAATTCCCAGAGTTTTCATGTGTCGATTCCTACGCTGCAAAGTTAGGTTCGGTGGTTCTAGTGCACAGGCGTGCGCACCTTGGTGGTATCTTCGCCCGGAGCAAGCGGTTTCACTCCCGCTCAGTCACGACGGGTTAATGCCCCATAGCCCATGAAACCTTTATGACAGTTGGAAACATATCGAAGAATCTGGGCTTTAGCGGGACTCTGCCTTGGGTATAAATAATAGAATCAAGCTGTGCGCACGCGGTTGCGCACATGCGCGCATGCGGTGTGATATTGTCTTTTGGTGCACGCATGTGCATATTGTCGCTATGCAAAAGGTGAACGCAAAAAAAGTGGCCGAGTTGGCCGGAGTTTCGCGCTCGGCAGTGTCGCGCAGCTTCTCAGGGAATGGTCGGGTTTCTGCAGAAACGCGCGCCAAGGTGTTTGCTGCATCTGAGCAATTGGGCTATCGCCCGAACGGATTGGCATCGAGCCTTGCGCGGCAGACAAGCGACATTGTGGCGCTGATAAATGGCGATGCGCCGGACTTTCGGGAGGTGTTCTTTGTTCAAAACCTCAGCCGGGCGTTGTTCAATGCTGGCATGACGCCGTTGATGCTGTCTGTGCGCAACGATGACAGTGGCGCTGAAACGCTCTCTCAGTTTCTGCGGTTTCCCCTTTTGACTGCGGTTGTCTCTGCCGATTCCATTGAAGCGCGACATGTGATCCCTCACTGCCCTTATGCGCCGCCCATCATGCTCAACGAAAATTACTCGCGAGACGATGAGGTGGATGCGGTCCGGTTGGATGAGGTGAAGGGCATTGGCGAAATGGTCGCCCATCTGGAAGCCACGGGACGAAAGACGCTGTGGTTCATCGCCGGGCGGCAGACGACATCCGCTTATTCCTCACGAAAGATGGCGCTGCTTGAGGCTTTGGCGCGCAGCGACCTTCGGCTGCTGGATAGCGAGGTCGGGGACTTCTTCTACGACAGCGGCACGGCGGCATTTGAGCGGCTGTATCAGCGCGGCCCTTTGCCGGATGCGATTTTTTGCGCAAACGATCTGATGGCCATGGGCGTTATGGATACGGCCCGCTTCAAGTATGGCCTGCGGGTGCCTGAAGACCTTTATGTGGTTGGTTTTGACGACATTCCGCAGTCGTCGTGGCCGACCTATGCCTTGCCGTCCATCCAGCAGCGCGATGCAGACATCATCAATGCGATTTTGGAGATCTTGACGGAGCGCAAGGAAGGCGCTGGTGATCAAAGGTTGAGCAAGATGGTTCCGACGCGGTTCGTGCCGCGTACGAAAGCCGAGTTTGCCTAGGCATTCCATGGCCGGAAAGGCCATGGAATGCTCTCATATCTGACGCGTTAGCTCGCGTTTTGAAGCACCTTGACGGCCAAGCCGCCTTGAGATGTTTCCCGGTATTTCGGACACATGTCTTTGCCGGTTTGATACATCGTGGCAATAACCTTATCCAGCGATACCACCGGGTCCGAATTGCGGCGCAGCGCCATGCGGGCCGAGTTGACTGCCTTGACCGCTGCAATGGCATTGCGCTCGATGCATGGTACCTGCACTTGCCCAGCAACAGGATCACAGGTGAGGCCCAGGTTGTGTTCCATGCCTATTTCTGCGGCGATGCAGACCTGCGCCGGGCTTGCGCCCATCAGTTCCGCAAGGCCAGCCGCTGCCATGGAGCATGCAACCCCCACCTCGCCCTGACATCCGACTTCTGCGCCCGAGATGGACGCGTTCATCCGATAAAGCGCGCCGATTGCGCCTGCTGCCAGGAAATACTGGGTGTAGTGTTCGGCGGAGATCGGTTCCACGAACTTGTCGAAGTAGGCCAGAACTGCTGGCAAGATGCCCGCAGCGCCATTGGTCGGCGCAGTTACAACGCGGCCGCCTGCTGCGTTTTCTTCTGAAACTGCAAGGGCAAACAGGTTGATCCAATCTACGACCGCCATGGGGTCGGTATTGGAGCGAGCTGACGCGGTGAGCTGGCGATGCAGCGCTGCTGCACGGCGTGGCACGCGAAGCGGTCCGGCGAGAATGCCTTCTGTTTTCATGCCGTTGTCGATCGCGCCGCTCATGACGGACCAGACATAATTCAGATGCTCGTTGATCTCTTCTTCAGTGCGGAACGCTTTCTCGTTTTCCAGAATGAGTGCTGAGATGCTCATGCCGGATTGCTTGCACTGGTTAAGCAGTTCTTCCGCATCAGCGAAGGGATGAGGAACCTCGCGCTCTTCACAGGCGGCGCGGCCAAAGTTTTCTTCGTCGACGATAAAGCCGCCGCCAATGGAGTAGTAAGTCTTGGTCAGGACCAGCTCGTCCTCCGCAAAAGCATGCAGCTTCATGCCGTTTTCATGGAGCGCCAATGCGGGCTCATGAAACGTGATGGCGTCCGTAGGGAACGCAACCATGTGGCTGTTCATGCCCGCAGGCAGCTGGCCGGTTTCTTCAACCTGCTTGATGAAAGCTGGAATGGTCGAAATGTCGACGGATTCCGGAGAGTTGCCAGCAAGGCCCATGATGATGGCGATGTCAGTTTGGTGCCCCTTGCCGGTCAAGGACAAGGACCCGTAGATGTCTACGGTAATGCGGGTGACTTCGCGCAGTTTGTTGGTTGCCCGCAACGTGTCGACAAACTGTTTGGCAGCCTTCATGGGGCCGATGGTGTGGGAGCTGGACGGGCCTACGCCCACTTTGAAAATATCCAGGGTACTGAACATGGGGCTATGATCCTTTTAAAAAAGAAACCGGTGCAGGTGGGCACCGGTTTCTGTAGGCGTCACAATTGTGAACTCGCTCAGAAGAACCCGGTCATCATGGAGCTGATCGCCAGTACACCCATCACGATGATGAAGATGTTGGACAGGGCGCCGTCGTACTTCTTCATCGCTGGTACCTTCTTGATTGCGTACATTGGCATCAGGAAGAGGATTGCTGCGATGAACGGAGCGCCGAGGGATTCAATCATGCCCAGAACGGATGGGTTCAGGTAGGCAATGCCCCAGACCGACAGGAAGAAGAAGGCAACAAGCGCAGTGTTGAAGTTCTTCTCGCCCATGTTGGCAACAGCTGTCGGAGCGGACTTCTTGATGACACCTGCAAGACCTTCCTTGGCGCCAAGGTAGTGGCCGAAGAAGGAAGAGAAGATTGCAAGGAACGCAACGAGCGGGCCGAGGAATGAGATGAACGGGTTGTCAAACTCATTTGCCAGGTAGCTGAGGATCGGCAGGTTCTGTGTCTTGGCTTCTGCAAGCTGTTCAGGAGACAGAGCCAGCACGCAAGAGAACACGAACAGCATCACGAAGCCGAGCAGCATGAAAGAAGCGCGCTTCAGGATCATGTCGGAGTGTGCAACTGCGTTTTCGCCATACTCTTCACGCTGCGCAAGCGCCATGGAGGAAACAGCTGGGCTGTGGTTGAAAGAGAACACCAGCATTGGAATTGTCAGGTAGACGACCATCAGCAGAGCGCCAATAGATGGCATCTGTGAGAGGGACATTGCTTCCATTGACCAATGTGGAACCAGATACAGCGACATGCCGATCAGGATGAGCACCAGTGGGTAAACCAGCAGCTCAGTGGCGATCAGCATCAGGCGTCTGCCGAGGATCATCACACCCATCATCATGGCAACCAGCGCGCCGGACAACAGCCAGCGTGGAATTTCTGGGCCACCGAGCTGGTTCACAATGAAGCTGTCGATTGTGTTGGTGATTGCAGCGCCGTAGATCAGAACGATTGGGTAAATCGCAAAGAAGTACAGGAAAGTAATGATGAGACCTGCGGTCTTACCAAAGTGTTCCTCAACCACGTCGGTGATGTCAGCGTCGGCGCGTTTGGAGGAGAGTACGAACCGGGCAAGTGCGCGGTGCGCAAAGTAGGTCATTGGACCAACCAGCGCAGCGATCAGAATGAGCGGCCAAAAGCCTTCAAGGCCTGCGCGGATCGGAAGGAACAAAATGCCGGCACCAACAGCTGTACCAAACATGGAAAGTGACCAAGTCAAATCCTGTTTTGTGTACGACTGTTTGTTTTCTTTTTGCTCACTTAAGGTAACTGTTTCGTTTGACATTGCTAGTCACTCCCAAGCAGTGGTCAAAGTCTAAATTCGCGAGAATAACCCGCCTTCAAGGCTGTTCTTTAAATAACTATGTAAATCACATCTATACGTGGTAGCCGCTATCAGTCGCTGTGAGATATCTCTGGCAAGGCATGAATAACTACAGGTTTTGGGCCAAATAGCTGAAAATTCTACTTAAATAATTATTCGTAGCATAAAATAATGTATACTTTGCCGTATGCGTTTTTTGTGTGGTTTTTTGGGGATATACATTTGTGTGCAGAAAAAATGCCGAAAGTTAGTAGTTTCGCTGTAAAAATTGCCGGTCTTCCCTAGAGGAGTTCGTCGGCATAGCTGTACTCAATTCATGCTTCCAAATGCTGCCGGAAGAACGGATCGCGGATTGTTCGGGCAGGCCCTGTAGGCGACGGTCTTTCTGATATGCAGGCCGTATATAAAGAGTTCGCGGAGATCAAGCCTCGGAATGACGTTTGGAGAGGAGCTGGGCTGCTGTCCTCATGTTTCGCAGCAGCTCGATAGAGTTTTCGGTGATATTCCAGCGTTTCTGCTTATCTGCCCTTATGGTCCTTTGGTGTGTCCGGCACGCGGTGCCTCTCCCGAAGAAGATTGGGGGGTGTTGCATGCTGCAGGTCTCAGCCGTGCTGCGGCGCCTGCAATCATGGTGACAAATCGCCGGGGCCGAATTGGCTGATGTGCTGGCAGAGGTTGCCGTTTGGGTTAAGTGAGCTGAACTTAGCGACAGGTGAGTCGTTTTGCGGCTCTGCCCTCTTTTCGTGCAAGGCGCTGTGCGGTATCATCCAGACGTTGCGTTTGAAGACGCTGTCATTGTCGCGCGTGTTCTGGTGGAGTGCTGGGTGGGTGTTTTTGACGCTATGCAAGATGAGCAAGAACAGCGAGCGCAAGCGCATCTGGCCGTTCTTGATGATATGGTCTCTGGGTATCTGCGGCTTCGTTTTGAAGGCGTATCAGAGAGTTGATCTTGCGCTGCACGCTTGCAGGAGCGTCTTGGGCTCAGGTCGGCTGCAGCGATCGCGTTATGTTGAGGCTTGAGCTGTGAGTTGGCGCGGATGCAAATGGCAGCGCCACAATGCTCTCATAGAGGTGGGTAGTGCCTGCGAGGGCATTCGCGGTCTAGCGGTTGGACCAAGTTGCCCAAAGGTTGACGGCGTTGCTGCCTCCACCTGAGACGTGAAATCCAAGCCTTTGGCCTGCGCAGATTTGACCGAGGCGTGCGCTTTTGACAGCGGCTTTGCTAACGGCAACGTCGCGGCTGCCATCTTCTGGTGTAATCCAGCCAAGACCAGCCATGTGGTCGTAGTTTTTAACCTTACCGAATTTGATTGTGTTCAATTGTTGTACCTTTTCTTTAATTTGAGGTGGCAGGCCCGCTTTCGCTAAAGAGAGTGGGCCCGCCGAATTAGTTAGATCATTTCCAGCTGTTCAGCTGTTTTTCCGCGGCCGCGTGGGTCGTCGACAGCTTCGAAAGAAACTTTGTCACCTTCGTTAAGGGAGCCGATGCCTGCGCGCTCAAGAGCGGAAATGTGAACAAAGACATCCTTGCTGCCAGTGTCAGGCGCAATGAAGCCAAAGCCACGTGTTTGGTCGAAGAATTTTACGGTTCCGTTGATTGACATGTTGGGGTCCTTCCCGTTTGATCAAATAGTGATGACTTGGCATGAAACCGCACAAACGCATGCCATGCGTTGGTAAGGTTTCGCAGATTGTCGGGAAAGATCGATAAGCCAACATGCGCCCTGTAATCAGGCTGCACAACTGGGTCTAAAGTACTCTAACCGAGAGTCTGAGGCGCATTTTTTCCAAATCACTGGGCACCTAATGCGCTAAGACGTATCTTGTTTTCTGCCGGGGCGCAAGGGAATAAAAGTTTTTTGATAATTTTATTGCGGACGGCCTATGTTAAATCGCGCTCACCCTCAAATTTACTAGTAGAATTAATGGCAGAAATACAAAGGTGAAAGCCATTTTATACTGAAGTGAAAAGAAGCCTACTAAATTTTATTTTTCCCGAGACCTAATCCTTGAGAAGAAACATTTTGGGTTAAGCGTCTTTGTTTTGACGCTTTGTGCCCGTCCTGAAGCCTCAATTGCACACTGCCTAGTGTACCCATTTCATCGCGCGTCCTGACGGCCTCCTTGAGAAAACATGAGTGAATTTTGAACATCCTAAAACCAGAGGTGCATACCCTGTTCACAGTGAGCCTTGTCTCGGCAACGGGCGTTCCCCCTCCTCTCTTTAATGGTGGTTACAACCCGGGCAACGGGTGATCGCGTCATTTAACAGCGCCAATTCAGTGGCTTAGTGTCGAGTAAAAGAGCGGATTGTTTGGTAGGTGTCCCCTTCCGGGTACATGGCAAAAGGGCGAATGCGCCTTACAACAGCTTTTGCTTGCTAAGTATTATTTCTCATTTTGATATAAATCAGTTTCTTTCATCTGTGTTTTGTGCAAATGTCGATTGTCAGACAATCGACGGAGTGCATTATGGGTAAGGCTTTACGCCTTGATGGGGCGGACAATGTAGCGACGGTTTTGGCCGATGTGGCCAAGGGCGAGCGGGTGCAAATCATCTCCGATCAGAACGAAATCATCGCCGAAATTGAGGCTCTGCAGGCAATTCCTTTCGGCAACAAGATCGCGCTCGCTCCACTGCATCCCGGGGACCACTTGATCAAGGGAGGTGCGGCTGTTGGCAAGGCCATCAAGCCGGTCCCGCTGGGGCAGCTGGCGCATGTGCAGAACATTCGAAGTTTAAATCTGGACATTCCCGAAACGATGATCCGCGAAATCATCACGCAGATGAATATTGAGGAAGACTGATGCAGACTTTTAGGGGCTATCAGCGAGCAGATGGTTCGGTTGGGATCCGCAACCTTCTCCTGATTATTGCAGCAGATGAATGCGCAGAGGGAATTGCGCGCGCTGTTGCTGACAAGACGCCAAACAGCGTGGTCGTCACCAACTACAATACGTGCATGTATGGCGGCAACGAAGAGATGATTGCAACCATGATCAATGCTGCGATCAATCCCAATGTTGCGGGTGCGCTGGTCTTGAACATGGGATGTGGCAGCATTGCGCCGGATCTGGTAGCTGGCCCCATCCGGGCCTCGGGCCGACCGGTGGAAACGCTGACCTGCATCAAACAAAGTGGCACGGTCGCCACTATCAAGGAAGGGCTCGCTCGAGCGCAGAAGCTGGTCGCGCATGCAAATGCCGTTGAAATGGTCGATGCGCCCCTGTCCAAGTTGGTGGTCGGCATCAAGTGTGGCGGCTCAGACACGAGTTCAGGCATGGCTTCGAACCCGAGCGTCGGCCTTGCCGCAGATAAACTGATCGACAAGGGTGCAACCGCTATTGCTGGTGAACTGCTGGAGCTGATGGGATGTGAACACATCCTCGAAAAGCGTGCCGTTTCGCCTCAAGTGCACGAGAAGATTGTTCAACTGATCAGTGATGAGGAAAAACGCTGGCATGTTGAAGGCGCTCAGGTGGAAACCATGAGTGTTGGCAACAGCATAGGTGGCCTGACCACGATTGAAGAAAAGTCCCTTGGCGCTTTGGCCAAGACCGGGACACGCCCCATCCAGGACATCTTGCGCATTAACGCGAAAACCATCGAGAAGCCAACAGTGCCGGGGATGTACCTGTCTGAAACGACAATGCTTTGTGGCGGCTCGGCAATGCACTTCGCGGCCTTGGGCTGCCAAGTGATCCTCTGGACCACTGGGGGCGCAGGCTTCAATAACCCGATTGTCCCAGTCATCCGGGTCAGTGGCAACAGTCAGCTGATCAACGAAGACATCGATGTTGATGCGACCGGGATCATGCGCGGGGAGGACAGCATCGAGGAAGTCTCGGAAAAGGTGCTGGAGACATTGCACCGGGTCATTAATGGCGAAAAGACCGCCATTGAGGACTTCGGCTACGCCTACTGCTCACTAATTCAAAAAGATCAACGAGTAGAGCGACTTCTCGGTATCCCAACCGAATAACAGCAAGGCGTTCCTGCGAAAAGTGGGAACGTATGCGCGGGAGAAAAACAATGAAGATCACTGATGTAGAGGCCATTCACCTGCGAGTGCCACCAATAGATGGCGATTGCGAATGGGGAGAGGACGCCCTTGTCGTGCGTGTTCACACGGACACCGGACTGGTTGGGCTGGGAGAGGCGGACAGCTCTCCGAGTGTGATCAAATCTTTGATAGAGGCGCCCAAGTCCAACCTTTACTGCACGGGCCTCCGCTCGCTCCTCATTGGAGAGAACCCTCTGGAAGTCGGGCGTCTTTGGCAGAAGATGTACTGGTCCAGCAACTATGTGGGCCGCCGCGGTGCCGGTATTCATGCGATCAGCGCGATTGACATTGCGCTTTGGGACATTGCTGCAAAGCATTATGGCGTGCCGCTGCACATTTTACTGGGCGCTAAGTACCGCGACAGGATCGCGGCCTACGGCACCTTCATTCCTGCTGATCCACCAGAAGCCAACCGGCGGATTGTTGAGCATCTTGTTTCCAAGGGGTTCCGCAGCATCAAGTTTGGTGGCGGTGTCCTGGGGGACGATCCGGACAAAGACTATGAGATTGTTCGTGTTGTTCGTGAAGCAAGCGGTCCAGATATCGAGTTGCAGATTGACCTTGCAACGAAATGGAAGAACGCCGCTTACGCCTTGAAGATGTGCAAGCTCTTGGAGCCCTTCAACCTCAATTGGGTGGAGGAGCCAGTCCTGGCAGATGATGAACGCGGTTACGTGAAGCTGGGGCGGCAGGCGCCACAAAAAATCGCTGGCGGTGAAGCTCTTACAACTGCACGAGAATTCCTCGACATGCTGGAGCGCTGTGAACCGGACATAATTCAGCCGGACATCACCCGCTGCGGCGGCATCTCCGAGATGCGGAAGATCTATGACATGGCGCAGATGCGCGGTGTCCAACTGGTGCCGCATGGTTTCAGCACTGAAATTCTATTGGCGGCTTCGGTTCATTTCTTAGCGTCCTGCGAGCACGGCACCTTGATGGAGTACTCGCAGAGCAACAGCCCCCTCGTGGCCGGGAATGGTCTTGCCAAGCAGCCAATCGAATTCGTGGACGGTCATCTGATCGTTCCGGATAGCCCGGGCCTTGGCGTGGAGCTGAATGAGGATCTTGTCAGCAAGTACGAAGTGAAATCAAAGCCAGTCTCACAGAGTACTTTCTGGGAGGTGGAGCGAGCGTGCTGATGAATAAGAACGACACGCTGAAAAACAAGCTTTTAATCGGAGGAAAAAGCAATGTCTAATGGTGGGAAAAGATTAGACACCTTTCTGCTATCAATTAGTCTCGGATTTGTTGTTGCCATTGTTGCAGGGTTGACGGCATTCCCAGAGCAAGGCAACGAAATAGCCAACTATTTGTTTAACACCTTCAACATGATCTTTGGTACGCCAGTGCTAATGATTGTGTTTGGTTCAGTCATCTTTCTGGCTGCGTTGGCTTTAAGCAAATATGGCAGTATTCGGTTGGGTGAAGGGGCTCCTGAATACAGCACGTATGCATGGGTCTCGATGATGATTTGTGCCGGATTGGGCTCTGCAACGGTGTACTGGGCTTTCACCGAGTGGGCGTACTACTTCAACGCTCCGCCTCTGGGTGTCGCAACAGAGACCACGCAGGCTTACGAACTTGGAACTGCCTACAATTTGTTTCACTGGGGCTTTAGTGCCTGGGCGGCCTATTGCATCGTGTCACTGCCGGTAGCCTATCATTTCCATGTGCGGAAGAACCCCGGGCTTAGCCTCTCAGCGGTATGTACTGCCATTCGCGGAGACAAGCCGATAACACCACTGTGGCGCTTTATCAGCCGCGTTGTGGATGTCATCTTCATCTTCACCATTTTCGGCGCACTTTCCATCACGCTTGGCGTCTCAGTGCCGATGGTATCGGAAATCCTGTCATCGCTGATCGGAATTGAGCCTACTTTCAATGTAAACTTGGTTCTGATCTTGATCATCTCCGCCTTCTTCTCGCTGAGTTCCTACGTGGGTATTCAGAAGGGGATGGCTCGGATCAGCTCCATGAACACCTATCTGGCCATTGGCTTCTGTCTGGCGGTGTTTCTGGTTGGCCCAACAATGTTCATTGCCAAGTCTACGGTGAACGGCGTGGGTATCATGATCCAGGATTTCGTGCGCATGAGCTTGTACACGGATCCGGTTGAGAACAGTGGCTTTCCAGAAGGCTGGACCGTCTTCTATTGGCTCTACTGGATTACCTACACACCATTTGTTTCCATCTTCGTGACGAAGGTCTCAAAGGGACGTTCAATCCGCGGTGTGGTTCTCAACATGCTGATCAGCGGCAGTGCAGGTTGCTTCTTCTTCTTCGGCATTCTCGGCGGGCTGTCTCAGTCCATGGACATTTCAGGCCTGGTCGACGTGTCAGGCATGGTTGCTGCCGGTGAAGGAAATCAGGCAATCGTGCAGGTCATGAATGCTCTTCCATTCAGCGCGGCCTTCATCATCCTGTTCTCGCTGGTGTCCGTGCTGTTTCTGGCCACAACGCTGGATTCCGCGGCATTCACGATGGCGGCAACATCCACCAAGGGCCTGCGTGAGGGTGAAGAGCCTTCCCCAATGCTGCGTCTGTTCTGGTGCGTGATGCTGGCTGCAGTCCCTCTGGCCATGATGTTTATCGAGGCGCCTTTGAACACAATCAAAACCTGCGCGATTGTGACCTCAATCCCCTTGCTCTTCATCATTGGCTACATGGTTCAAGGCTTCATCCGTTGGATGCACCAGGACTACGGGCTCGTTAGCGGAGAAAACATTCAACAACTGGCGCGGGAAGCGGCGTCCGCGCCAGCGGAGTAAACCTCCCACTCCCAAGCACAAGGGGCGACCTTCGGGCCGCCCCTTCTCGTTTGTCAACTCGCCGCAAAATCGGAGGTGTGATCTTGTTCGATCTTCAGTTTCTGACCCATCTCCGTGAAGGTGCTGATGTTTTCGATTGCCAGTCTGCGCGCTTTCTCAGGTTCTCCTGCGCAAATGGCGTTGATCAGATCAATGTGGGTGTCGGCACTGCTTTCAATATCGAAATCAAAGTGTGTGATGCGGATGTAGATGGAAAGCTGGTTGATCACGCTCTTGTACATGCGCGCAAGGCGGTCGCTCTCACTCAGCTCGATGATCAGTTTGTGGAGCTTGAAATCGCAAAGAGTAACTTCGGCAAGCGAGACGTCTTTTCGTTTGCAGATGGCCTGAAAGGCCGCCAGTTCATCTCGCAGGCGCTTTGCCTTCTCATCGTTGATGGTCTCGGCGGCCATCATTGCCGCCTGGCTCTCCAAGGCAACACGTAGGTGGTAGATCTCCCAGATGTCGTGCCCGCTGAGTGTTGTCACGCTCCAACCTGCATAAGGCTTTTGCGATACAAGACCTTCGCTTGCCAGCGTGTTCAAAGCCATGCGCACGGTTGTGCGAGAAAGTTCCAGATCCTTGGCCAGCGTGCTCTCAGTGAGCTTGTCACCTGATACAAAGGCTCCTGCCAAAATCTGCTGCCGTAGATAATCCGCGGCCTGCTCTTCTAGGCTTTGCTTGTTTATTTTCATTGGAACTCTTGGGTGTCATGAACATCGGGTGGACCACATCAGTGGTCGGCATTGTCCGACAATAGGCACTCGGACTGCGCATTTCAAGAAAGCGAACCCGGTTGCGACACCACATCCAGTCTGGCGGATGTCGCATCAGGGGTGCTGAATGCGATTAGAATTGACAGGTTTAGAATAATTCGATATTTCATGAAATATGGAATCAAAGGAAGCACTCTCCTCGCTGGCGGCCTTAGCTCATGAGCAGCGATTGGAAATATTCAGGCTGCTGATAAAAGCCGGAGAAACCGGCGTCCCGGCAGGAGAGATAGCAACAACACTGCACGTGCGCCCCAACACCCTTTCCAACAATCTCAGCGTTCTTGCTGCGGCCAATCTGGTGCACTCGAAACGCGAAGGCAGGACAATCCGGTATTTTGCAGCCCTCGAGCGAATGAGTGCGCTGCTTGGTTTTCTCATGGAAGACTGCTGCGGCGGCAATCCGGAAATATGCCGCCCAGTGCTCAAGCAAATGTCCTGCACCAACTAGGTGGAGGCGGAAAGCTGCGTTCTGGTTCCAATTGGAGCTAATTCAACGCCCTTTTAAAAACCTGCCTGGCACTAAAACAGATGAGGCAATTGATGAGCATCGTCATTCATCACAATCCGAATTGCGGTACGTCACGCAATGTTCTTGAGATCATTCGCTCCTCTGGTGTCGAGCCGGTTGCTATTGATTATCTGAGCGAAGGTTGGACGCGCCCTCAGTTGCTGGCGTTGTTTGCCGCTGCCAACCTGACCCCTCGGTCTGCCCTGCGCACCACCAAGTCCCCGGCGGAAGAACTGGGCCTCTTGGACGAAGGCGTGAGCGATGAGACACTTTTGGATGCCATGCTGGAGCATCCGGTGCTGGTGAACCGGCCAATCGTGTGCAGCGCCAAGGGTGTGCGTTTGTGCAGGCCTTCGGAAGCTGTGCTGGACCTGCTTGATACCCTGCCCCCTGGCCCGTTGGCAAAAGAAGATGGCACATTGATCATCAATGAAAGGGGTGAACGCGTTGGCTGATCCTGAGCAAAGCTGTTTCAAAGACATCGATCGTGAGGCGTTGTTCTCGCCCAACCACAGCGGCGAGGCTCCGCGTATCCTCATGCTTTATGGATCGTTGCGTGAACGTAGTTTCTCGCGCTTTGCAGCAGAAGAGGCCGCGCGTGTTTTGGCAGCCTTGGGAGCTGAGGTGCGCTTCTTCCACCCTAGAGATCTGCCGTTTCCTGACGCTGCGCCTGTCGAGCATCCAAAGGTGCAAGAGCTGAGAGAACTGGTCACATGGTGCGATGGAATGGTGTGGTCCACCCCGGAAAGACACGGGGCCATGACTGGCATCATGAAAGCACAGATCGACTGGATCCCCCTCTCGCTAGGCAGCGTAAGGCCAACCCAAGGCAAAACCCTTGCAGTGATGCAGGTGTGTGGCGGCAGCCAAAGCTTTAACGCTGTCAATCAGTTGCGGATACTTGGCCGGTGGATGCGGCTGCTGACCATCCCGAACCAGTCCTCGGTTGCCAAGGCTTGGGATGAGTTCGACGAAGCCGGACGCATGAAGCCCTCCCCTTACTACAATCGCATCGTGGATGTGATGGAGGAGCTGATGAAGTTCACGGTGCTTACCAAAGACAGCCGGGACTACATGGTTGACCGCTATTCAGAGCGTGTCGAAAGTCATGCAGAGCTTTCTGCTCGCGTGAACCAGTCAAGCGCAACCTGATCTATCGTGCTCCGGTAACTGTCTAGAGAAACTGCCCGGATCATTGATCGGGGCAGCAATTCTTGCGTTCGCGGTGGTGTCAGGCTGGCACTGCCCCTCTCCGTTTGGCAAGAGGTTCTTCATCAATCGGCAGATGCACGATCGCTGAGAGTGCCCCGACCCCAACGCCAATCCACCAAACAGCGGTGTAGGTTCCATACATGTCATAGAGTGTGCCACCCAGCCACACACCGATGAAACTGCCGAGTTGGTGCGAAAAGAAGATCAGGCCATAGAGCGTTCCCATATACTTCAAACCGTAGATGTGACCGACAAGGCCTGAAGTCAGCGGAACAGTGGCAAGCCACAATGATCCCATGACCAACGAAAACACGATGACGGTCTCTGGTGTGATGGGCAGGATGATGAAGATCGCCGATGCGAGGGTCCGGCCAACATAAATCAGGGTGAGCAAATATCGTCTTGGAAACTTGTTTCCCAGAACGCCTGCGTAGATCGTCCCAAAGATGTTGGCGATGCCAATCAAGGCAATGGACCAGGCCCCGAGTGCAGATGTGGTTGTTATGCCTGCGGAATGCAAAAGTGAGCCCGGAGCAATGGGGCCGCACAGCTCAAGAACGAACGCCGGGAAATGTGCGGTCAAGAAGCCCAGTTGGTAGCCGCAGGAGAAGAACCCAACAGCAATAAGGAAAAAGGATGGATCGCGTACGGCTTGTGAAATGGCCGTGGCCATGCTTTCGGAAGGGGCGTTGGACTTAACAGTTGGCGCGGTCCGCATCAGGGGCAGGACAACCAAAGACAAGAGAATGGCGACGGCGAACACAATGAAAACCGAAGGCCATTGCATGCTTTGCAGAAGGTACTCGGCAATTGGCGCACCAATAACCTGACCGGCAGAACCGGCCGCGGTGGCAATTCCCAGAGCAACTGACCGGTTTTCGTCCGATGCCGCCCGCCCTACCATGGCGAGCACAACCCCGAAGCCAGTTCCGGCAATGCCAAATCCGACGAGGATCTCCAGTAGTTGGTGTTGGCCAGGTGTGATCGCATAGGCGGACAGAACCAACCCCAGTGCATAGGTGAGTGCGCCAAGTACAATTGCTTTGCGGTCACCAAGACGTTCGGCGATTGCACTGAAGATCGGCTGGCCGAAGCCCCATGCCAAATTTTGAATAGCGATTGCCAGGCTGAACTCCGCACGGGGCCAGCCGAAGTCCTCGGCGATTGGAATCTGGAACACTCCAAAGCTTGCCCTGATCGCAAACCCCACCAGCATGATGAGAGAGCCTCCGATAAGAACAGGCGTGATGAGCGATGCTCGTTGTGACATCGTACAAACCTTCTATGATGCGCGGCTGATCCGTCTTTCTGCTTATGTTTAAGCGATATCACAGGTTGTTCGCTACAAGAAATGCGGTGTTTTCGGAAAGCTCGCGGGTCGTGTCAGAGCGAGATGACGCCTCTACGCCATTGGAGTGCGTGCGATTGGAGAATTCCATTTGGAAAACGGCCTGTTTTGCACATACGTACCATGCCTAAGGTTTGCTGAGGTGAGTTCGCGCATGGTTCAGTTCACACTGTGGTGCAAATCTCAAATTGTCCGCACCATCCTGCGGTGCCCGAAGTTGAGAGCATGCGTAGGCCATCAGGGTGGAAGCTCGTATTCCCTTTGATATTTCACCAACTTATCAAAAGTTGTAGGCAGAATATCATTTTAACTAATGGTTTTGGGCAGCAAATCAACTTTGTTGATCTGCTCAATATATTCAGCGGCAAATAGATTAATTCTAACAACACCAGTAAATGAATGCATTCAATTTTATGAAACGATTCATATTGACCGTAATTTTGGCAAGATATATCAAAAATGGGCGAAATAGCTTGCAAATTTTGAGTGGCTATAATCGATATATTGGGAGGCTTCTAATGAAGTTTATGAAATTTGCGGCCGCTGCTGCGACTAGTCTTGTTCTGCTCGCCAATGCAGCACAAGCTGCTGAGGAAAAGCCGGTCGTAGGCCTTATCATGAAATCGCTCGCAAATGAGTTTTTCCAGAACATGCTGGAGGGAGCAAAGGCTCATGAAGCGATGCGCGGCGACTACGAACTGCGCGCTGTCGGCATGCAAAATGAAACCGACTTTGAATCGCAGATCAACGCTGTAGAGAACTTCATCACGCAAGGCGTGGACGCCATTGTTGTGGCTCCTGCTGACTCCCGCGCTATGGTTCGTCCACTCAAGAAAGCCATGCAGGCTGGTATTGTCGTGGTGAACTTTGACGTGGCGCTGGACGAGGAAGTCAAGCAGCAGCAGGGTGTCGAGCTGGCATTTGTCGGTCCTGACAACCGTGGCGGTGCCAAGATGGCTGGCGATGTGCTCGGCGAAAAGCTTGGCAAGGATGGCAAGGTAGTCATCATCGAGGGGAACCCTGGTGCTGACAATGGCATTCAGCGTGCGCTCGGTTTCGAAGACTCCGTGAAGCAGTATGAGCTGAACCTTATCGAAAGCCGCACAGCCCATTGGGAGACTGAAGAAGCAAACACCGTCTTTTCCAATATGCTCACCGCTCACCCAGACATTCAGGGCGTCATGGCCGCAAACGACTCCATGGCGATTGGTGTTGTGAAGGCTCTGGAAAGTGCCGGACGCGACGACATTCTGGTTGTAGGCTTCGATAACATCGATGCCGTTGGCCCGATGATTGAAGATGGCCGCATGCTGGCAACTGTTGATCAGTTTGGTCAGGACATGGCTGCCAATGCAATCGACATGGCTCTGGAAGTTGTGCGCGGGGGACCAGAACTCGAAGGTTGGGTGAAGACTCCAATCAAGCTGGTCGTTGCTGAGTAAGCGATAGCCGCTCACCTCGCCCGTCCGCTGCTGGTTGGGCGAGGTTCCCTTATTCTTCCCAAAAGCGACTGGACGCAATATGGCAGCAACACCTGTTTCCGTAGCTCCAGCGCCAGACCCTCAAGAAGCTTTTCTGAACGTCGAAGGCGTAAGGAAGTACTTCGGTGGTGTAAAGGCGCTTGATGGTGTCAGTTTTTCCCTGGTCAAAGGGGAGGCCCATGCACTGGTGGGCGAGAACGGCGCGGGAAAATCCACCCTCATCAAAATCCTGTCGGGCGTTTACCCCTACGATGCCGGCGATATCTTTCTTGGGGGTGCCGCCTACAAACCAGCCAATCCGCATGAAGCCAAAGAAAGTGGCATTCAGGTGGTGCATCAAGAGTTCAATCTGCTTGATCATCTGAGTATTGCAGAAAACATCTCCATCGAACGGTTGCCCAAGACCCGCTATGGCCTGCTGGACAAGGCAGAAATGAACCGGCGGGCCCGCGAAGCCTTGGACGCTATTGGTCTTTCCGACATTGATGTGCGTTCTCCTGTCAGTTCTCTCGGGATCGCGCACCGTCAGCTGGTGGAAATCGCACGCGCGCTGCAGTCCAAAAGCCAAATCCTTATCCTTGATGAACCCACCGCAACGTTGACCGAGCGCGAGACCAAGCGGTTGTTCGAGATCGTCGAGAACATCAAGACCGAAGGTGTGACCATTGTCTTTGTTTCGCACCATCTTGATGAGGTTTTTGCGCTATGTGACCGCGTGACCGTGTTTCGCAACGGCAAGACAATTGCCACAGACCAGATTGCGGACATGACGCCGGAGAAAGTGGTTCAGCGCATGGTGGGACGGCATCTGGAAGCGCAGATGACGGACGCGACCAAAGAACAGTGCTACGGCGAAGTGGCCCTCAAGGTGGTGGACATGTGTACCGCTGCCAACAGCAAGGACAAGGGTATCTCCTTTGACCTTCGCTACGGCGAGATCCTTGGGATTGCAGGCCTTGTCGGTGCAGGCCGAACTGAGATCCTGCGGGGTATTTTCGGTATCGATCCCATTCGTTCCGGCAGCGTTTACCGGGATGGCAAGGAAGTCCGTTTCAAAGGCCCAAAGGATGCAATTGCGTCCGGTATCGGCTTTGTGACGGAGGATCGAAAAGACGAGGGCCTCATCCTCGACATGCCGATTGCTGCAAATGTCTCTCTCGTGAACCTCATGGAGGTTGCGACCTCTGGCATCATCCAGTTCGCCGCAGAGAACAAGCAGGCGCGCGAGGGCGGTGCGAGGCTAAAGCTGAAATACGGCAAGACTGCTGATCCAGCCTCAAGCCTGTCAGGCGGGAACCAGCAAAAGGTGGTTTTGGCCAAGTGGCTTGCACGCAACCCGAAGGTCCTTCTGCTTGATGAGCCAACCCGCGGGGTGGACGTGGGGGCCAAGGCCGAGATCTACAGCATCTTGAAAGATCTTGCTCGGGAAGGTGTGGCGCTTCTTGTGGTGTCATCAGAAATGCCTGAGCTGATGACGCTTGCGGATCGGATCCTGGTGCTTGCCGAACATGAAGTTCAAGGCGAACTCCAGCGCAATGAATTCTCAGAGGAAAACATCCTGAAGCTGGCGTATGGGCAGCATCAATAGGCCAGGAGGAGAAAAACCATGACTACTCAAACAAGCGGCGATGTTGCTCAGGAGCCTAGACGCGTAACCTTACGATCCGTCTTGAACAATGCCGGGATTGGGCTTGCGCTCTTGGCGCTCATCCTTTTCTTCGCGGTGTTTACAGAGCACTTTCTGACACCTAACAATATTACAAACATTCTGACGCAGATCACGATCAACCTGATCTTGGCCGTGGGGATGACCTTCGTCATTCTCATCGGCGGCATCGACCTCTCGGTAGGCTCGGTCATGGCGTTTGCTGCCGTCGTGGCGGGCAAAGCAATCACCCTGCCCGGCTTTGGGCCTGTTGAGGCAATTGCCCTGGCCATTGTTGCTGCTACGTTGATTGGTGTGCTCTGCGGGATGTTCAACGGGGTCATCAGTGCCTACTGGTCGCTGCCGTCATTCATCATCACGCTGGGTATGCTGAATATCGCTCGTGGTGCGGCGCTGCATGTTTCCGACGCGCAGACGATTTATTCCTTCCCTCTCGCCTTTGAAGATTTCGGTTCAGCCATGGTCTATGGCGTGCCCGTTGTGTTCATGGTGGCGGTGGTGTTGGTGTTGATCGCCTGGTTTATCCTGAACTTCACGGTGTTCGGCCGCCTGCTTTATGGGATCGGCAACAATGAAGAGGCCGTGCGCCTCGCCGGGCATTCTGTCTATTGGTACAAGGTGGCCGCGTTTACAATATGCGGTTTGACAGCCGGAATTGCTGCGGTGGTCTATATGGCACGACTGAACATTTCCAGCCCAATTGCAGGGATTGGTTTCGAGCTGAACGCCATCGCGGCGGTGATCATCGGCGGTACCAGCCTTAGCGGCGGGCGTGGGTCCGTCATCGGTACTCTTCTCGGTGCGTTCATCATCGGTGTGCTCGCCAACGGCCTAATCTTGATCGGCCTCAGCGACTTCATGCGCCAAATGATTACCGGCGTTGTGATCATCATTGCCGTTGTGCTTGACTACTACCGCGCAAAGTACACGGCGAGTTGAAGCGCCCCTTGTCTTTTGGGGCGCCGGGTAAGTTCAACCGGTGCCCCGGAAGATCTGCCGAGAAAGCTTCCCGCCTGGCCTATTGTTCAGCCTGTCAGCTGCTGTCGTAGCACCAAGGGAAGCGTTGGCAACCTGAACGCAACTGATGGGTCGACGCGGCAATGGAAATGAGGTGTTTTGATGCCGACCATAAAAGACGTAGCGCAAAAGGCCGGCGTCTCAGTCGGGACCGTTTCTCGCGTTCTGGCGAAGAATGAAACGGTCAAGCATCCATTGAAAATGCGCGTACTTGAGGCGATGAAATCGCTGCAATACAAGCCGAACCTTGCCGCTCGGGCGCTGCGTACCAACAGCATTGATGTAATTGGGCTCGTGGTTCCGGACATCACCAATCCGTTCTTCGCCCAGCTCGCCAAGTTTGTCGAGATGGAGGCAGCAAGACGAAATCACTCCGTGATGCTTGCGAACTCTCACGGTTCTCCAGAGGATGAGAAAACTCAGATTACAGCGCTCCTAAACCGCGCTGTGAGAGGGGTTATTCTGGTGGCAACCTCTGATGCCTGCCGAAATTACTCAGCTGATGTGCCCATTGTCGCACTGGACCGTATGCTTGGCACCTATCCGTTGGTCACGGCAGATCACTATGGCGGTTCAAGGAAGATTGCAGAGCTACTTGTAAAGCTTGGTCACCGCCGCATTGCCTATATCGCTGGTCCCCTTTCCACCAAGGTTGCGCGAGACCGAAAAGACGGGTTCCTCTCTATGATTACAGAGCTGAGCCGCCCTGAAGACCCCATCGATTTGAGCGTTTATGAAGGCCAGTTCAGTTTTGACTCCGGAGAGGAAATGGGGCGCTGTGTTCTGGCTGGAAAGCCTCAAGCGGAGCGTCCGACAGCGATCGCGGCCGCCAGCGATCAACAGGCGATCGGTATTTTGCGGTGCGCGCGCGATCTCAAACTCAACGTCCCCGATGATCTATCGGTAACTGGTTTTGATGATATTACGCTGGCGGCCTTGGTTATCCCGAGCCTTACAACCGCCAGGCAGCCAATCGACGCACTGGCGGCGTCCGCCGTAGGTCTCATTTTTGATCGTGACGGCGTTGGGAACCCTGAGCCCATCGCTTGTTCTGTGATCCAGCGAGAGTCAACCAAAGCGATTTAACCTCTATAGTAGGCTGCAAGCTCCAGCCGACTGGAAGCACATTGATGTGGGGGCGCCAGAATGCGATTTGCATTCCTGACGCCCCTTTTTCGCGCATCAGGTTGAGGCGGGCTTTTTGCCTCCCTCCCCAATGAGTTCATCCAGTAGGTCCTCTGAGAGGCGGGCACCAGGTGCGGGCTGCGCGTCGGGGTGCAGCTCGAACTTCTTTGATGTCATCACATAAATGAGCGATGCGTTGCACCCCAGCACGATGAACAAGGCGGGCAACCCACCAAGGTTTGACATCATCTTGATCCCATCGACCCCGGCATAGCTTGTCATGAACCAAGCGATGATGCCGATGGTTGCTCCCCAAACAACCTTCAACACCAGTGTTGAGGAGCCTGCCGAGTCTGCACGCTCGGGACTTTCGCTTGGCGTTTCAGCGCAGAGGTTCGCCATGGCTTCAGTATTCGAGTCTGCAGCGGTCACGTAGGACAGGAAGGACACAAACACAAAAATCACAGCTGTGATGCCGGGAAGCGGGAGCTGCTCGAGCATTGTGTAGACAACGGATTCCGCGCCGGTGTTCGTCAGGGCGTTGTGCAACAAGCCATTCCCATGCATGTCGAAAAACAGCGCAGAACCGCTGAAGATGGACATCCAGACGCAGGCGAAAAGCGAAGGGAACACAAGGTTTGTCAAAATGAACTGGCGTACCGTGTAACCTCGGGAGATTTTGCCGAGAAACAGCGCGGCGATGGGGGCCCAGGCAAGCCAGTTTGCCCAATAGAATATGGTCCACCATTGTGGCCAGGGGTCGCTGGCGGCGATGCCAGTGAAGGTACTTTTCTGGAAAAAGGTGCCGATGTAGTCACCAAACCCTTCAACGCCCATGGAAAGAATCCAGTTGGTGGGGCCGAAAATGAACACGAAGGCGCAGAATACAAAGAAGAAGCGCGTGTTCAGGCTGGATAAGATCGCGATCCCTCTTTTGAGCCCGCTGGCGGCGGAAATGATGAAGCTGACTACAATGAGCGTGGTCAAAGCACCGAGGACGACGGGTGTCGTGCCTGTACCTATCAGATTGTCGAGGCCGCCTGCGAGCGTCAGAATGCCGGTTCCTAGAGACGCAGCCATACCTGCAACCAATGCATAAAGTGCTACGGCATCAAGCACTTGTCCCATTGGGCCTTGCAGTTTTCTGCCGAGGATCGGCGCAAGAGCAGAGCCAAGAGAATAGGGCAGTTTCAGATTATAGTACGCCAGAGCGAACATGAGCGATGGAATTGTATAAATGGCATAGGGGGTAAACGACCAATGCAAGAACATGGTCGACATCGCGAAAGTTGCTGCTTCAGGAGAACCTGCCTCCAAGCCCAAAGAAGCAGGTGGACCATGGAGGTGATACATCGGCTCTGCCGTGCCCCAGAACAGAATCCCGATTGCAACTGTCGTGCACAGCGCGATTGAGAACCAGCGCCAACGACTGAGGATGGGGGTTGCGTCCTTGCCGCCAATCTTCACCGCTCCCAACGGTGAAACATAGACCCAGACGCAGGTAACGACCATCAAGAGGGTGCCAAGGCTGAACAGCCAAGAGAAGCGATCAAGGATCCAGCTGTTGATCGAGGTCGTGAAACTCAAAAATTGATCGGGTGTTATGTAACTGGCGGCGACTGCTGCAAATAGCAGCAAGAACGGCGGCCAGAACACCAAAGGCCTTATGCTTCGATTGCTCATTTTTCCTCCCATGATGCGCGAAGCTTATGTAGTTTTTGGCGAAATACTCCGCCTAGGCTTTTTTCATCAGGTGCCGAATGACCTCCTCCATAAAGATGAAGAACAGCGTTCTTGTTTTTTCATAGGGCTTCAGGTCGCTGGATTGAGCTTCCTGCGTCAAACAGAAGACCTTGTCGCAATGGGTCACCACGGTTGGATTGTATTCCTCCACGATGATGGCCACCTTGCCGCCCTTGCGTTTTGCTTCCTTGTAAGTGCCTTCAAAGGACTTGAAGGTGCCCGTTACGGTGAAGATGAGAAGTAACGTATCTTCATCGGTCATGGTGGTCGCGGTCAGGTCATCCGGAGCTGCGATGCAGACTTTATTTGTACATGTCTTCAGCTTGTATTCGAAATATTGCGCACATAGCAGAGATGGTCCGTAGCCGAGCAGCACCAGCTTCTTGCTGGCGGCAATCATCTCGCCCACCTCTTCTACCTTTCGCTGATCGAAGTTCTGCAGGAAGTGCTGCAATCGCAGGATCTCTGATGGCTTGCTGCTTTCGACAGTTTCACGCTCATAGAGGAAATCCAAATACTGTTTGTAATTGGCAAAGCCGAGCTTTTTGGCAAATTTCGATATCTTGGAAACAGAGCAATCACAGAGCTCCGCCGCTTCCGTAATACGAATGGTTGACGTAGTTTCACTGTGTTCTTTCAGGACGGCATGGATTCGTTGCTCCAACGGGTTCAATGCGTCAAAATCGATATTTATCAAGAAGCGCCCCGTTTCTTGGTGTCTAGGGTGGATAAGTCCGATAATTGCCCAGTGTAATGGAAAATTTTCTGCACTCCAAATGGAAAAGTTTCCATTTGAGAAGAAAATGATGCCGTATAATAGAAAATATTCCATTATTTCTTGATGAATCTCCCTCATGCGGGTAGGCTCCTTCTTAGCCGATAGAAAGTTTTCCATCTCAAGAGGGAGTAAGGGATTTGGATCCAAAAGCCGTTGTCGAGCAGTTGGCGAAACTGGTTGCCCCAGAGCAGATCAACACCAACGAAGATGATCTGTACGTGGCCTCCGCAGATCGATACAAGAAGTATGCTTTTGCAAGAAACGTTCTTGATGTCCCTGCGCCGGTCGCCATTGTTTACCCAAAGACTGCAGAGCAGGTCAGCGAACTGCTGAAGTTCTGTAATGAATACGACATCAACGTCATTCCGCGCGCGGGCATGACCGCGACTGAAGGTGGTCTGGAAAACTGGAAAGACACCACGCTGGTCATTGATACCCAAAAGTTGGACCAGATCGTCAAGATCGACACCTATAACAGTCAGGCTACTGTTCAGGCAGGCGTGCCGCTACAGGTTCTCGAAGACGAGCTGCGCAAGCTGGGATACACCACAGGTCATTCACCGCAATCCAAGCCGGTGGCCAAGTTTGGTGGTCTGGTGGCGACACGAAGCATTGGCCAGTTCTCTACCCTCTACGGCGGTATCGAGGATATGGTGGTTGGTCTGGAATGCGTGTTCCCGGACGGCACTGTTTCTCGCGTCAAGAATGTGTCCCGTCGCGCTGGCGGTCCAGACATCCGCCACATCGTGATCGGTAACGAAGGTGCGCTGTGCTACATCACCGAAGTCACAGTGAAAATCTTCAAGTACTACCCAGAGAACAACAAGTTCTATGGTTACCTGACCAAGGACATTGAAACGGGCATCAAGATCCTGCGCGAAGTGATGGTCAATGGTTTCCGTCCATCCGTTGCACGTGCCTACTCTGAAGAAGATGCAGCGCAACACTTCTACCATTTCTACGAAGGCAAGTGCATTGTCTTGTTCATGGCAGAAGGCCCGAAGGGTATCGTCGAGGCAACAGGCGTAGCCATTGAAGAGGCAGTCAAGAAATTCGAAGAAGGCATCATCAAGCAAGTCGATAGCAAGCTGATCGAGGATTGGTTCAATCACCTGAACTGGTCACAGCAAGACATCGATGATGAGTATGCCGAGATGCGTACCAATGCGTCTCATGCAGGCTATACCACTGAGATTTCTGCGGATTGGGAGACAATTCCGAAAATCTATGACGCGGTCATAGCTCGGGTTCGCGCTGAGTTCGAGCGTGCTGACGATCTGACCATGCTTGGTGGTCACTCGTCTCACAGCTATCTGAATGGGACGAACATGTATTTCGTCTACAACTACAAGATCAACTGCGAGCCAGAAGACGAGTTGATCACCTACCACCATCCTATCCAGAAGATCATCGTGGAAGAAACGCTCAAACACGGCGGTTCCATGTGTCACCACCACGGTATCGGGAAATACCGCAGTGAATGGACCAAGGATGAGCATGGTAGCGCTTACTACATGCTTGAGAAGCTCAAGGAAGCCTTTGATCCAAAAGGCATCATGAACCACGGCACCATTTATCCGGTGAAGGAGCTGAACAAGTACATCTATCAGCAGGACTAATCGCCTCTGAGCAAGGGCCAGCAGGTCATGTGGGAGCTTGATTTCCTGCTGGCCCCTTCAAAAACGATCTCTATTTGTGGGAGGAACCTATGCAAACAGAGAATTTTAAACGCTATTTCCAGTTTTTCTTGGTTGTTATTGCAGCAGGGGCAATTTTTCCTATTGTCTATTTGCGCACCAACTATCAAGAGACAATCCTAGAAGTTTTCAACCTGTCTCTGCCAGACTTGAATAATTTCTATTCTGTCTTGGGCATGACCTTTGTTGTTGGGTACATCCCCAGTGGTCTGTTGAGCGACCGCTTCTCGGCCAAATGGCTGCTTGCAATTTCTCTACTTGGCACAGCTATTTGCGGCTTCTGGTTCGGTACAGTTCCAGATCAATCTCAAGTTCGCATCATCTTCCTGCTTTGGGGCTTCTTCACTGTGTTCACCTTCTGGAGTGCACACATGAAGATGGTCAAGATGCTCGCGCGCGCCAATGAAGAAGGTCGTTTCTTCGGCATTATGGACGGCGGACGTGGCGTCGTTGAAGCTGTCATGGGCACAATCGGCCTTGCCATCTTTGCATCAATCCTGGGCACCAGCGTCGGCGTTGAAGACAAGACATCCGCGCTCGTGGCGGTGATCAACCTCTACTCGGCAATCGTTCTGGCGACTGCAGTTCTTGTCATCTTCTTCGTTGATAGCGAAAAGAACTTGCTTGCGCACGCTGAAAACAGCGGCGAACGGGCAGAATCTGAAAAGTTCCAGCTCAGCAAAATTGGCGTGCTTCTCAAGAACGGCAACGTGTTCTTGATGGGTAGCATCATCTTCATGGGTTATGCCGTTTTCTGGACCGTTTACTATCTCGGTGGCTTCTTGCAGACCAATGTGGGCGTGGATGCGGTAACAGCTGGTACCGTGACGGCCATCGTTCTTTGGATGCGCCCTGTGGGTGGCTTTGTGGGTGGTTTCCTTGCCGACCGTTTTGGTAGAGCGCAGGTGATCTGCTGTGCCATGCTCGGTGCGGCCTCCTTGCTGGTTGTTCTTACCATTCTGCCGGTGACTTCCGGGTCCCTTTTCTACGTGGTTATCGTCGCTCTTGGCGCCTTCCTCTATGCCATTCGCGGAACCTATTGGTCCTTGTTGGGTCAATGCGGCATCAGCGTAGCCATGATGGGTACAGCCATTGGTGTGATCTCCTTTGTGGGCTACCTGCCTGACATCATCCTGCCTCAGCTGAACACGTTCCTATGGAACACTTTCGGCGACACTGGCGGCTACAACGCGTACTTCATTGTCAGTGCTGGCCTCGGCGTCGTTGGTGCAATTCTTGCCCTGATCCATGCGCGGATCAATAAGCCGGCAACGGTTGTAGATACTGAAATCAAACCAGTACCTGAAAGCTGATGAAACTTGTTTGTGTAGTGAAGTTTGTCCCGGATGTGGATCGCTTTGAGTACGATCACGAAAAGCACGTCCTCATCCGGGAGGGCAGCCGGATGATGATCAATCCGGACGACGGGTGCGCCATTGGTTTCGCCCTTGAGATGAAGAAACGAAATCCTGAAATCTTCATCGAAGTGCTGACAATGGCCCCCGCCTCCGTGGTCCCGCTGGTTGAAGACATCCTCCGTGTGGGGGTGGATCAGGGGACCATCATCTCCGACCGGTCTTATGCCGGCAGCGACAGCTGGGTAACAAGTCGTATCCTGGGCCGCTACCTGGCGACTACTGAGTATGACTGCATTTTGACCGGAAGCCAGGCGATTGACGGAGACACCTCTCATGTGCCTCCGCAACTTGGAGAGATCCTCGGCTTGGGACAAATCTCCGGCATCACCACGGTGGAAGAAGACAGCTTCTGCTCTGAAAGCGCGGTGGTGGAAGTCGACGATGAAGAGGCAGTTACGACCTATGAGCTGAACCTGCCGGCCATTTTGAGTTTTTCCCGAAAGAGCAAGTGTCGTTTGCCACACGTGCGCTTCAAGGACCGAAAGAAAGACGTAACGGACCGCATAAAGGTTTTGAGCAATGACGAGCTTGGGTTTGCCAAGGGCGAAGTTGGGCTCAAGGGGTCTTTGACCAAAGTGGCCAAGGCCTACACCAGAAAATATGAAAGCGGTGCCCAGCTAAGGGTCGCCGCGGACGACAATGGCGTGGAAACGGTACTCAAGTTTCTGAAAGAAAAAAGATTTCTTTAGCATGAACCGAGCACTCATCTTCATAGAGCAGAACAACGAAAGGCTCGCGCCGGAACTGCTGGCAGTGGCTGGTCAGATCCATGGGCCGCAGCCGTTCGAGACCTATGCGGTTGTGATCAACGGCGACGTCGGTTCGCTGGTCGGCCAGTTCGACACGGTCATCAGTGTTGAGGATGAGGCACTTCAGGCTCACGATCAGATGGCTTTGGCGGATGTTGTTGCTGGGCTGCATGCTGAGCACCAGTTTGACAGCATCATCGTGGCAGCCACGGCAGCTGGGAAGATGTTGGCTCCCCGTGTCGCCATGAAGATCAATTGTGGTCTCGTAGCTGATGTAACCGAGATTTCTCGGGAGAACGACAAGCTGCGTCTTGTGCGTCCAGCCTATGGTGGCCGGATGATGGCTGCCATTGAGATGCAGGGTGATGGCCCGGTCATGCTTACTGTTCGCCCCGGAGTGTTCCGTGGCCCTGGCATGCAGCAAAACAAGGCAACGCAAGTCATTGAGCCCAAGGGATTGCGTTATCGGCTAGGTGGCATCCGCCAGATCAAGAGGGAGAGCAAGCAGCTTTCCTACGATATTCGTGAAGCAGATGTTCTGGTTTCTGGCGGTGGCGGTGTGGCGCGGGGTTTTGAACTGCTTGAGCCCTTGGCAAAAGCGCTTGGCGGCAAGGTGGCTGCAAGCCGGGCCATCGTGGACCGAGGACTAATTTCAAGAAGTGTTCAAGTGGGACAGTCAGGCAAGACGGTCAGTCCGCGCCTGTATCTGGCACTTGGGATACATGGCGCTATCCAGCACGTCGTTGCATTGGATGAGGTTGAGTACATCATCTCAGTCAACACCAACCCGGATGCACCAATCTGCAGCCTCTCAGACATCGTTGTCGAAGGGGATGCGGTTATATTTGTAGAAAAACTGCTCGAGAAGATACGGGAGGAGCAAATCAATGCAAATAACTGATTTCAATATGGATTTCTTTTCGCTGAAGGGCAAGAATGCGATCGTTACCGGCGGTAATGGCGGTCTGGGGCAAGCCTTTAGTGCGGCGCTTGCCAACGCTGGTGCAAATGTCCTGGTTCCTAGCCTTTGCGATGACGATGGGACGACCCGCAAGCTGGTGGAGGGCTGTGGTGTTGAATATGAGTTCGTCGAGGCTGACATTACTGCGGAAGGCGAGTGCAAGCGTGTTGTTGAACATTGCGTCAACAAGTGGGGCAGCATCGACATTCTGGTTAATTGTGCGGGGATCAGCATCAACGAACAGGACATCACCAAGTATGGTCGTGCTCAGTGGGACAAGATGGTTGCGGTAAACCTGACAGCTGCCTTTGAGATGATCCACGAATGCTGCACCTTCATGATCAAACAGAAGAGCGGCAAGATCATAAACATTGCCTCCCTCTACTCTTTCTTGGGTGGGCAGTGGTCTCCGGCTTATGCATCTACCAAACACGGGATCGTTGGTCTGACCAAATCCATGTGTGATGAGCTTGCTCAGTTCAACATTCAGGTGAACGCAATAGCGCCGGGCTACTTCGCGACCCCGCTGACCGAGATGACCCGCAGCGATGAAAAGCGGAATGCGGAAATTCTCTCGCACATTCCGGCAAACCGCTGGGGATGGACTGCCGACCTGATGGGCGCAACCATCTTCCTCGCAAGTGCTGCATCTAACTACGTCAACGGCTCCACCGTGACCGTGGACGGTGGCTATCTGATGCGCTAACTGGACTTGTTGTAAATGACTGAAGAACAATACATTCTCGCCATTGATGGCGGTACACAAAGCACCAAGGTCGCTATTTTCGATCTGCTTGGTGCAGAGATCTGTTCGCACACGGTGAAGTTGCGTCCCATCGTCTTGTATGGTGACAATCGCGCTGAGCATCCTGATGATGATCTTTGGGATAGCTTGAAAGACGCGTGTCACAAGGTTTTTGAAAAATTCAAGGGCGATAGAACCAAGATCATCGGTGTCGGACTGGGGTCTATTCGTTGTTGCCGTGCGCTCATGAATGAGGACGGCAACCTGGTCTCTCCTGTTCAAAGCTGGATGGATATGCGTCTATCCCGCCCCTATGAACATGAAGATGATGCGGTTCGCTGGGTGACAACCACAACGGGATATCTGACCCATCGCTTGACTGGTGCCACCAAGGACACGCGCTCCAACTACGTTGGGCCTTGGCCTATCGATCCAGTTACGCTGGAGTGGTATGACGACAAGGAAACGTTCGACAGCTACACCACGCCTAGAGAGATGCTCTTCGATCTGGTAGACCCAGCGACGATCGTTGGCGAAATCACAGCGGCTGCGAGCGAAGCAACGGGCATCCCACAGGGTGTGCCGGTGGCATCCACGGCAAATGACAAGGCGGTGGAAGGACTTGGCGCTGGTCTGGTGAATGATGGCACGGCGCTGGTATCCCTTGGCACCTACATCACCTCCATGATGGTTGGCGAAGAAAACCGCTTTGACACCAATGCGTACTTCGCCAACCCCGGGGCTACACCAGGTGAATTCCTTTATGAAAGCAATGGTATTCGCCGTGGCATGGCTACCGTTACCTGGATCAAGGATCTGCTGGGCAAGGACATTGTTGAAGCGGCTGAAGGTGCTGGGATGTCTCCAGAGGCGTATCTCAACAAGCTGGCTGCTGAAGAGGTTAGCCCCGGTTGTGATGGTTTGTACACGGTCCTCCACTGGCTCTCGCACCCTACCCGCCTACACGAGCGCGGTATGATGATTGGCTTCAACGGTACCCACAAAGGTGAGCACATGTTCCGCTCCGTCTTGGAGGGGATCGCCATGACCATGAAGAACAACACCCAAGCCATGTGTGATGAACGCGGCATCAAACTGGAGAAGATCATCGTCAGCGGTGGCGGATCCAACGGCGAGTTGTTCATGCAGATCTTTGCAGACGTCTATGGTGTGCCTGCCTACCGCAATGAGGTCAATGGATCCGCAAGCGTCGGTGCAGCGATATGTGCGGCGCTGGCATTGGGGATCTATCCTGATCGGGAGCAAGCTGTCGAGCACATGGTGCGCAAGCGCGATGTCTTTACGCCTATTCCTGAGAACGTAGCGCTCTACAAGGACATCAATGAAACCGTCTACTGCAATCTTGCATCGCAGATGGAGCCATTGCTGAAAAGATCACATGAAATCTTTCAGGGACGCTAGTCCGAAATAGCGCCCAAAACGCACAATGCAGCGCGGAGAGTAAACGTATTCTCCGCGCGATTGCTTTTTAGATGAGCAGTTTCCATGGTTGAGGCACGCTAGCTATCAGCTGCCTTCACACGCTGGGTTTGCGTGCCGAGCCCCTCGATCTCGATATGGACTATATCCCCGTCTTGCAGGTATGCAGGTGGCTTCATGCCCATGCCAACGCCGGGAGGCGTTCCGGTCGCGATGATGTCCCCCGGATGCAGGCTCATGAACTGGGATAGGTATGATATGAGGAACGGAATTCGGTAGACCATTGTCGACGACGACCCCTCTTGCCGAATGATGCCGTTGACCTGAAGCCTTATTGAAAGCGCATGAGGATCGCCAAGCTCATCTGGCGTGACCAGCCACGGACCAACCGGGCCGAACGTGTCTGCGGACTTGCCTTTGGTCCACTGTCCGGACCGCTGGGTTTGATAGGTACGCTCGGAAACATCATTGACAATGCAATAGCCCGCGACGTGATCCAACGCGTCTTCTTCGCTCACATACTTGGCATGGCGCCCAATGACGACGCCTAGTTCTGCTTCCCAGTCTGTGGTTGTGGAGCCGCGCGGCAACTCGATCGGGTCGTTAGGGCCACTGATAGCTGAGGTTGCCTTCATGAAGATGATGGGTTCGGGTGGCACCTGCATGCCAGCTTCGGCTGCGTGATCGGAGTAGTTCAGGCCGATGCAGATGAACTTTCCTGTGCCCGAAACACAGGGCCCTAAGCGCGGCGCATCTTGCACAGTTGGGAGCGCATCCAGATCAAGCCTTGCCACCTGCGCCAGACTGTCAGGGTCGAGATTATGGCCCGATAGTTCCGAAACGTGCGCAGAAAGATCCTTGATCTCACCATTGTGAACAAAGCCGGGTTTCTCGGCGCCTTTTTCTCCAAACCGCAGAAATTTCATGAACTCCCCCTTGTTCTTGGAAAGTCCACCCTATCAAGCCCTATCCGGGTCGCAAGATAGACCTGCGGCGGTCATTCGGCGGCAATGCGTTCACTTAAGGCGGGTGGCAGCTCATCGGACCACCGCCGCAATTCATCAAGGAACGTCAATGCTGTTTGTCCAAATGGTGTGATTTGATATTCAACAGCCACCGGTGAAGTGTCCAGGACCCGGCGTTCGATCAGCCCGTAATCTTCCAGTTGGCGCAGGCGTTCGGTGATCATTTTCTTGCTGGCCCCGCCGATCATGCGAGCAAGGTCATTGAAGCGGACAGGTTCATCTTTGAGGTGCCACAGAATTGAGCCTGTCCATTTGCCGCCGAGAATGCGCATACCCCGTTCAATCGGACACGGGGCACTACAGGCATTCACGGCCTGCTTCCGCCCTTCCCCATCATGGACAATCTTGGCCTTCATCAGAAAATCCTAGGTTACCAAAAGTATACTGGTTGCTATTTGAACTCTGATCTACCACGTTGGGGCCAAATGCGACACCCTTTGTTGGAGTAGACCCATGTCTCAACCTGACATTCATGTTTATACAGCTTCGACCATGAACGGCTGGAAGCCCATCCTTTTTCTGGAGGAGGCTGGTGTCGACTACGATTTGACGCCGATTGATTTCTCCAAAAAGGAACAAAAAGCACCTGAGTACGTCATGCTGAACCCAAACGGGCGTATTCCGACAATCGTAGATCGCAGCAATGATGATTTCGTTGTTTTTGAGTCCGGCGCAATCCTCTGGTATCTGGCGGAGAAGTACGGCAAATTCCTGTCTTCCGACCCGAAGGAAAAATCCGAAACCCTTCAATGGGTTATGTTTCAGATGGCAGGCATTGGCCCCATGATGGGGCAAGCCATGTATTTTCAACGCATCGCCGCGCCAAATGGCAATGAAGAACCGTTTTCCATTCGCCGTTACGTGGATGAGAGCCGCCGTCTCCTGGAGGTTTTGAACACCCGGCTTGAAGGGCGGGAGTGGCTGGTCGGAAACGCCTATTCAATTGCAGACATGACAACTTACACGTGGGCCCGAGCGTATCCATGGGCTAATGTCTCGGTGGATGGATTAGACAACTTGAAGGCGTGGTTTGAGCGAATTGATGCGCGTCCAGCCGTTCAGCGTGCCCTTCAAATTCCAAAGCCGGTGCCGGTATTTTGGGGTGAAAAGGACGATGGTGCCTTCGCCGCCGAAAATGCTGCGCGTTTTGCCAGCGATGTGAAAAAGTAAACTGCAGGCGGCGCTGCTTCGAACTCAAAAGAAAGGCTCTCCGATGTCTCAAAAATCAGCGGATGTTCGCATCGATATTGTTTCTGATGTCGTGTGCCCCTGGTGCATAATCGGCTTCAAGCAATTGGAGCGGGCGCTTTTGGAGACCGGCACAACTGCTCAGCTTCATTGGCACCCGTTTGAGCTGAACCCCGGTATGGCACCAGAAGGCGAAAACCTGAGAGAGCACCTTGCCGCAAAGTATGGAACCACGCCTGAAGGCTCTAAAAAGGCGCGTGACCAACTGACCCAAATGGGGAACGAGTTGGGTTTCGCCTTCAACTATGCCGATGACATGCGCATGTATAACACCTTTCGCGCCCATCAACTGCTTCGCTGGGCTCAGGATTTCGGCAAGCAACATGAGTTGAAGATGGCCTTGTTTGCAGCTTTTTTCACAGACCGACGGGATGTCAGTGATCCTGAGGTGCTGGCAGAGGTTGCAGGCAGCGTAAATCTGGACGTGGCTGAGGCCCAGGCAGTTTTAGAGGACGGGCGCTTCGCTCAGGAAGTGCGCGAGGAGGAGAACTTTTGGACAGCCCGTGGCATACGGGGCGTGCCAGCGGTGGTTTTCAATCTTGAGCACCTCGTTACAGGTGCCCAGGGCACTGAAAATTACAAGGCAGTGCTGCAAAAAGTAATGGCGCTGGCGGCTTCTTCCTGAGGTTTTTGGCGCAACAACCCCATTAGGCCGGACTGGTGAAAAGCCCGGCCTTTTTATTTGGAGAGCCATGGGAATGGCGAGAGGGTTGCAGACGGAAATGGCCGCCACATGAGCTTGGTGCCCTGCACTATCTGAGTGGTACTGGGAGAAACCATACCGATGCCATCTGCCTGCGCGATCTCGTGGAGTGATGCAGCACCGTGTGTGGCGTGCCGAGCCAGAACGGGTAGGCCGACTTCGTTGATGCCGATAACGCGTACTGGGAAGAACTCCGTTCGACCCGGCCTTCGCTGCCATTCGAAGCCAGAGACCGCCTGAAGATGAAGGTCGCCGGGTGAAGCTTCTCCGCTCATTTTTTGGATTTGCGGGCGGACAAAGAACTCAAACCCGATAAGGGCTGCCAAAGGATTGCCGGGCAAACCGGTGTAGGCCAACTGTCCCAAGCGAGCAAACAGGATCGGTTTTCCGGGTTTGATCGCCACACGCCAACTCTCAATTGTGCCCCCGGCCGCTATCACAGCGTCCTTGATGAAGTCCCGTGGGCCAACTGACACCGCACCCGATGATATCAGTAAGTCATAGTTGCTCTTGGCCTTTTCAAACAAGGCGGTAGTTGCTTGCGCATCATCGCCAAGAATCCCCAGATCAACGACCTGTGCACCCATCGCCTTGGCATAGGCAATGAGCATGGGCCTATTGCTGTCGTGGATCTGTGTTTGTGCTGTTGCTTGCTTGGCTGCAGCAAGTTCGTCACCAGTCGAAAAAATGGCGACCCTCAAAGGCTGGTAGACCTCTATCGCTGAAAAGCCGTTTGCGACAAGATGGCCGATATGCCGGGGCTCCAAACGGGTTCCTTTGGTAATTAAGATGTCGCCGGGTTTCAGATACTCGCCTTTGCACCGGATGTTGGCTCCAGGTGAGACGTGTTCCTTGATTGTGATTGTATCGCCCTCAACGTCACAGGCTTCCACTGGGACGACACTTTCACACCAAGGCGGCACCGGCGCACCTGTGAAGATGCGCAAACACTCGCCAGATACCGGATGCCCCGCGCCCTCTTGAGCGCCTGCAGCGATGGTTCCGATCACCTTGAGCTGATGTGGCGGCTTGGATCTTGCCGTACCTACCGGGAGCGCGAAGCCATCCATGGCCGAGTTATCAAAAGCTGGTAGGTCGCTCTTAGCTATTTGATCGGACGCGACGACCCTGCCTAACGATTGCTCTATTGGACAATGGTCCGTTTGCAGCGGTTTTTGCTCGGCTGCGTTCAAAGCAAGTTCCAGCGCTCTCGTGAAATCCAAGGGCGGGTTTGAAGGCTCAGGTGCTTCGCTCATGGGAGTTGGACGTCTCAGGCTTGAGGTGGATTGTGCTCAGAGAGAACCGGCAAAACGATCGGATTTCAAGCCCATTGCTTACAAAAACCAAAAGCCCCCAAGCATCGCTTGAGGGCTACAACGCAAGTCATTCACTGATCATGCTGATCAGTCGATGGCAATGCGGAAACCATTTTCTCGGAGGCGCTTCATAGCCATAGCCATTGAGAAATACTCACCGTCGCTGCGAAGGCAGAGGTCTACAACCTTCTTGGGCGTTACACGGCCTTCGTGTGTTTCCTCCGGTGAACAGTAAATGCTCACCCCATCACCACTTTCCAGTTGTTCTGCCATTACAGAAACCGGCCAGTGTTTAATCGTACCTTCTACAACCGTTTTCATGTCACTCCCGTATCGACCTTTCGGTTGGTGTTTTCTCATCTACGCGGCTCTTTACCGTTCAGACCTCTGAGAAACATCACAGCACTGATATACTGCTGTTCTTTCCAAAACAGAACTTGGTACTCAAACGTATACCGCTGCGTGATTGGCTGTTTTTGAGTTCAACGCATTTGTCGGTTACTCAAACAACGCGAGGACGACCCGCTTTCTAATCGCGTCCCATGTCATTTCCATGGCACTTCGCTAACATTTCCTTAGAGGAAAATTGAAGTTTCCTCAAAGCCACTTGATTTGATGGGTGGCGATCTGCGGTCAGGGTAAAACAAACGTTTTCCCAGATCGGCAACAGCCGGTGATCTTACACACAGGGTCACGCCAATGGGCTATTCCGGCCAAGCTTGAGATTGAAACTCATTATAGCACAAAAGGTTGGCGGCGCAGAATACATGATGTCATTGCTGATCCCGACGGCTTGGCTACAGGCACAACAACCACATGGGTGCCAACGGCAACCCACATTGTTCTCCTCGTAATTCTTCCTCATGCAATTGGCCTTGCCCTGATGGGGGTTGATAAAACATGCTTTTGACGCTTCCGAGTGCCCGTTAGCATTGTTTTCGAGCACTTCGCGGGCCTGATGCTGAGGCTTGCCAGCAAACGGCTAGAGGTGTGGTCGCGGAACCACAAATTGGTCTGCTCAAGAAGATATCTCTCACTTGTGACTGCCGCTTCAATCGAGATGGTTGACATGTACAACTGAATGCCCGAAATCAATTCTGATGATTACGAGCCTGTGGTGATGTGGCATGGAATACAGAACGGAGGGCACCTCCGATGAAATCTATAGTCAACTTCTTGCGCTTGCTTGGCATTTTAGTACGCAGTGTACCGCAGCTCCGGAACTCCCCGGGCTGTCCTTTGTAGAGTTTTTGACGCTGCGCGGTATACAGCAAGCCCCTTCCTGTCCCACCCAAGCCATCTGTCATACTGTTGGTGTCTCCAAGAGTGGCGCGTCTCGCATTGTGAAAAGACTGGAACAACGCGGCTTTCTGAAAGTCGCGCCGGATGAGGTCGACGCCCGTATCAAGCGCCTGGAATTGACACAGCTGGGGCAGGACAGCGTTGATACGATTTCTAGATATCAAAGCGATCGATTGGCAAAGATCATGAAATCGCTCCCTATAGAATTCGCCGGGCACTTCAGTCAAAATCTGCATATGGTCGTTGACGCCATTGAGCAGCAAAAAACAACGGAACTGGCCTGAGACACCTTTTTTGGTGCTTGAAGATCTTGAAGAAAGCTTTGCAATGACGACCTTGGCGCAGAATAAGTGGATAGGATTATGTTGTGACACTGTGCGCAACAACCTGAAAAAAATCCGCGTGGGCATAGAGAAAGAGTCTCTGAGAGTGGCATCCAATGGCCACATTGCTCAAACCGAACATCCACCTAAGGTCGGGAAAGCTCTTACAAACAAGCACATCACCACGGATTTTTCAGAGGCTCAGTTAGAGTTCATCACGCCTGCAGTGAGTGACATGTCAGCGGGCATTCGCTTTCTGAAGGACCTCCATGCATTTACGGCGCAGCGCTTGGAGGCTGGTGAGTATTTCTGGAATGCGAGCATGCCGCCCGTAATCAGCAGTGATGACGAAATACCTATCGCCAGCTATGGCGAATGCAATGCTGCGCGCATCAAGACCCTCTATCGCAAGGGGTTGGCAAATCGCTACGGCAAGCGGATGCAGACGATCTCCGGCATTCACTACAACTTTTCGCTACCTGAAGAGTTGTGGCAATGCATGCATGTGCGAATGGGCGTCGGCGTATCTCTTCAGGACTTCCGCAGCGACGGGTATCTGGCACTAATACGAAACCTTCAACGCCACGGTTGGCTATTGCTCTATTTGTTTGGTGCCTCGCCTGCCGTTGACATCAGCTACCTACCGGAAGGCTCTGAGCGCTTGAGTTTGATGGGGCACGATACTCTGTATGGCCCGTATGCTACGTCGCTACGAATGAGCGATATTGGTTACACCAGCGTGGTCCAAGGCAAATTGGATATTCGCTTCAACAATATGGAAGACTATTTGGACGGCCTGCGCGCTGCGCTGGGGACCTCCGAAAGCCTTTACGAGCAGATTGGGGTTGTGGAGGGTGATACCTACAAGCAGATGAACACCCATCAGCTGCAACTCGAAAACGAGCTGTACGGTTCCGTGCGACCGAAGCGAAACGCGCTTGGGGATGAGAGGCCGATCACGGCTCTATGTCGCCGAGGCGTTGAGTACGTGGAGCTGCGCTCGATTGATATCAATCCGTTTCTGCCGGTGGGCATAGACGATGAACAGGCGAACTTCCTGAACCTGTTCCTGACCTTTATGGCCTTCGCGGACAGCCCAAGCATTAACGCCGAGGAGCGAAAGGCGTATGCTCAGCGCACGGCTGTTGTTGCCGAAAGAGGACGAGAGCCGGGGTTGCAACTACCGGGTTACCAGCAGCAAATCACATTGGTAGAAGCCGCGAGGGAACTGTTCAAAGGTCTTCAGGACATGGCGGTTCTGTTTGATGAGGTTCATGGCGGCGAGGCTTTTGGCGCTTCTGTAGCAGCGCAGCTCGCAAAGATTGAAAACCCTGAATTGACGCCATCTGCGCAGGTTCTTGAAAAGGTGCGCGAATATGGATCTCATCAGGCCTTTATCTCTGCAATCTCCGAGGCGCAAAGTTCGCACTTCAAGGTAACCCCGATGGACGAAGTGCGAGAGGCAGACCTTTCTACACAGGCCAAGCAGTCAGAAGTGGAATGGGAGCGCTTGGAAGCGGAAGATATTGCACCTTTTGATCAATACCTTAACGCGCAAGCCGCCTATTTCTGCCCGCCCGGTTGTGGGAAATATTGAGCCTGAGCTAGGAGGGAAGGGCTTTCCTAGAGACGGTTTCCGGAGAATAAAAACCGCCATACCATCTTTGAGGAAGGCCAACTGTCATATCTGCCAGACGGCTCGGCTGCAGCATTTGGCTGGAGCTTTATGCTCGGTTCGTTCTTTATGTGTGCTTTGAAGAGTTCTCCGCCTTCTTCGAAGAGGTCCAGATTTGTACTAAAGAGTGCGCGCCGTTGAGGAGCTTTGCTGGCAGTCGAGATGACTTCTCCAGCATCGATCTTTTCTTCTATTCGGTGAAGCGTGACCCCGAAATTTGATTCCCGGCGCAGCAAGCCGAAGAACACGGGGTCCACTCCCCTGTTGCCTGGAAGTATGCCAGGATGAATATTCAAAACATCGTAGTTTTTGTTTTCGAGCGCCTCAGCCGAAAAAATTTGATTGAAATGAACAGAAAGCACCACGTCAGGTTTAGCTCGCTCTAAGAACTCTTGCGTCTCTCTTGAGTTCACATCTTCTGTTTGATGAAGGGGGCATGCGAGTAGTTGTGCCCACCGGTCCATACCAAACCATTTTGGGACGTGAGGCAGCCGTAACCATGGGGTCGTGACAACTCCCAGATATCCAGCGTAGAGAACGCCTGTTCGCCGAACCAGGTGCCAGACCCCACGCCACCCGCGCTCGCCCTTCTTCATCAGACGACTTGATGCGACAAGACCGACAAGTTGAATGCTCGGTTCAACCTGCAGCTTTTTGAGTACTGTATGGGTATAGACGCTGGACTTTGAACACACGACCACGCGCTTGATACCCTCCCCAGCCCCGAGAGGATTTTTGCTCATTTGATTACCGTTGCCCAGAATGTCGGGAGATCTAAACCGAAACCCGTTGGGAAGCCAAGGGGTAAGTTACGCCGTTCTTCTCCGCCTTGTGTAACCGTGGGGGAATGGGGATAAACGCCCCTGGCGCATTGACTGTACCCATTGAAATCTTAGCTGCAGTCTCCTTTGCAGCTTGACGCCTGCCTGCCTTGTTATAAAGGGTCCCGCGGACCTGTATCGTTCCGGCAAGGGCGCGAACAAACGCGGCGAAAAGCGTTGCATCTGGTCTGGTGCCCATGGCCCAAAAGTTGTCTAATGAACCCTGAAAGGTTAGCCCCGGTACATCATAGATAGTGGGCATTACCGCCATAGTGGGGGTTCCAGCTTTGAGCGCATCTAAACCAGCAGAGCTGTTGACCGTAACGAAGCCTTGTGAATGTTTGCAAAGAGACGTCAGATCGCCGCCATCGATGAGTTCGAGTCGGGCCGGTATCTCTAGTTCTTGAGAAATAGCTTCGACTGCGTCGCGCAGTTTTGCGCGCCTGAACTCTAAAGGATGGGTTTTTAAAATCAGCTTTGCATCTTTAGGCGCGCACCTTGCGAACGACTGTGCAATGTACTTGATAGCATCGCCCATCCCATTGAAAGGCGAGTGCTCTCTTATCTGAAAATCCCCTTCCAACTGCAGCGCTACTAGATAGTACTTTTCATTTGCGCCTATAAGGGTGTTCTGTCGCTTAAGGGCTTTCTTGGCACGTCGCTTTTTGCTCAACTGGCCTTGTAGCCACCCCGCGTATACTGTGGCCCGGCTCTCGAGACGGTGATTGAGATAGTGCGGGAAGTTGCGATGAAACAGGGTGTTAAAAAACGTAAATCGCAACTCCTGCATGACTTGAGACAGCATGGAACCAAAGTAAATTGTACCATCGCGCACCTCGGGCACTTTGGCGGCAATTTCAAAGATAGCTGCAGGATCAGTTGGGAAGTGCGAGCAAGCAGAGCATGCGGACTTCTCTATTGTCATGTAATCGGGCCTGAGATAGCCGAGTTCGGTCGCATAGACTTCTATCCCCCGCTCCCGTGCAACTTTGCTCGCAATCTGATGATAAAATCGCCGGTCGCCGTGCAAAACAATAGCGTTGACTTCTGTCCTGTCTAAAAAGGATGACAAGAAGTCCTCCCAGCTTGACGGTGGATCTGTGAAATCCTCTGCGCCATCGTGATGCCAGTCAATGCGATCATTACCGCAAAAATTTATTCGGTGGACTTGATGTCCTTCAGTCTTCAAAAAAGACGCAATCTGAGAAAAGTAGTCTGAGAGCGGTCCCTGCAAAAAGAGTATGGACTTGGCTGGCTGGTGGCTCAGCATTTATCGCTCCAATAGCTATCGTCTGGTATGGGTACCCCTATCTTTCGAGCTCTTTCAAGGCGCGGGGGTATCTCTTCGTAGGCACCATGGCTGTTGACCGTGCCATTCACAAGGCGATCTGTGAACTCTTCTGCGGCTGCCTCACGTCCGGCTGGAGTAAAAAAGCTACCATGAACCTGTATGCTGGCTGCGAGCAGTTTTCGCAGGTCCTGGTTAAGCGCTGGATCTGGTTTCGTTGCGTTGTTCCAGAATTTATCTAGGGGCAGCTGGCATGTCAGTCCTTCTACATCGTAGATCGCAATTCCGAGCGTCTTGACGGGGATCCCCAAGTTGAGCGCCTGCAAACCTGTTGTTGAGTTCACCAAAACCGTGCCCTGTGAATGTGCCAGCAACTGATGGAGGTTTCCCCCATCGAGAACGCGTATGCGCTCACGGCACCCATAGTGGCTAGCAAGCCCTGATATAACCTTCGGCCAGTTTTCGCAGTTGTTATCAAATGGGTGTATTTTGAATACTAAGAGAGCATCTTTGTGAGCGTAGTGCTTAAAGCTTTGCATTACCTCATCTATCATCTCTGAAAGATGTACATAAGGCGAATGATGACGAATTTGATAGTCGCTTTGCATCTGTAGAGGCACCACAAAATAGGGCCGGTTTGACGCGGTTAGTTCTTCAACTATTTGGTCCGCCATTGTTTCTGACTTTCTTGACCGTGCCAGGCGCGGAATATAGCTAAAGTAATCTTTTATTGGGTGGTAGTACCTGTCTCTTTCGTAAAATGGATAGAGATAAGGGAAAAATACAGGGATTAGATTATAAACGACCTCTGATGTGGCTTCTTGAATAAAGGGGTGCGGATAACGGTCGCTAGGCCATTCAACCTCAACATTAGCTGCAAGGCTGCGAATTTTTTGAGGATCATCGGGGAAATGCGAATAAGCTCCCATACCCCATTTCTCAAGTGTTATCCAATCGGGTCTCAGATAACCAAACTCATAGGCGTAAGCGTTTATTCCCCGTTCACGTGCAATGGCCTGTGCTATTCGGTGATACGGTCGCCGGTCAGCGTAGTAAACTATGTCCGTTATTTGATGCAGGTCCACCAGACGTTCCAGATATTCTCGCCAGGAACGCAGTCGCCCCCAATAGTTGTGCGAGGGTGTTCCCATCCTAAACCACCAATCACCTAGTGACAGGTTTACAATCGCGCAATTATGGCCGGTCCTTCTCATGTGGTCGTATAGAGTTCGCCCGAAACGAGAAGGATGGGATTGCAGGAAAAGAAAACTCTTGCGGGACAATGTCAAATGTACGCCAATCTATATTTTCTTTTACTTTAGGTACTTTGATTATGATTGTGGTGCTCAATCGCCTCATCGACGCTGTCATGGAAGTGCAGCCTTCCATTGTTTAGAACACAGCCCATATCGCAAAGCTTTTTGATCGCGCCCATACTATGGGAAATCATCACAATATTCGATCGTTCCAGTTTTTGTTCAAACACTTCGTCACATTTGCGCTTAAAGCGGGCATCGCCTACAGCTGTGACTTCATCAATCAAGTAGTAGCGAAAATCGATAGCCATACTTACACCGAATGCCAGTCTCGCCTTCATGCCGCTTGAGTAAGTTTTGATCGGCAGAGTGAGTGACTTTCCCAGCTCGGAAAAGTCTTCAACGAACTCAATGACACGCTCCGTGTCTTCACCATACATGCGCGCAACAAAACGGATGTTTTCCATACCCGTCATGTCACCATTAAAGCCGCCGCCAAATCCAAGAGGCCAAGACACCTTAACGTGACGACGAATGGCTCCGGAGTCGGGTAGTTCTGCGCCGGCCAAGAGTCGCATCATCGTTGATTTGCCAGCACCGTTGTGGCCTAGAATGGCTACATTACGACCTTTGGGAAATCGAAATGAAACATCGTCAAGAATAACTTTGGTAACGCCCTTTAGGTGATAAGTCTTCGATACGTTCTGAAACTCTATCATTCTAAATGCGCTTCTTTCGATATAGTCGTTCTGCTCCCAACCCCACCAATAAAAGCGTCAAAGCGATTGAAAGCAAGTATGGTTTGTTGAGCACCACACTGTTGTAATTCGGATAATACCCTTCGCGCACCCATTCTACGCAATGCAGAACCGGATTCCATGAGATTAAGTTAACCATACTTGGTGGAAACGCCGATGGAATGAAGAATATACCGGATATAAAAAAAAGTGGTCTGCTCAGTATGCCCTCAATTTGCTTCCAGGTTGACCACAAGCGCATTAGTACAGCATTCACCAATCCAGCACCAACTCCAAGTAAGGAGGTTGCGAGGACAGCCAGGAGTACTTGATCGGCGTTCCGCGGATAGCTTGCCAGATCAAATAAAATCAATGTTCCGTAGAACAAAAACATGATGAAAATATAGGTTGCAAATATTAATAGTGCGCGGGCCAGCACCACATCCGTTTCGGCCACCAAAGGGTAGGCTAGCAACCCTTTAGTACTGTCAAACACGCCCATGAGCGAACTGGAGAGCTTTTTATAAAGCTCAAATGTCAATAAACCGGTTGCAAAAAACAGCGCTAGACTATCGCCATAGGGGGGAACGCGCCCAATCATTGAGAAAAGTCCAACCAACACGGCAATTCCTAACGCTGGGTTCGCAATGGCCCAGAAGTAACCGAGTTGGGAGTTGCCGAAAGTTGTGCGGGTCTCTCGTAGTACCAGAGCGCCGACTACTCTCGTTTGGATTAGAAGAACGTTCTCCATTGCAGCCAATTCGTGTGCAGTTATCGAAGATGGTCTCTTACCGAGTAGACCATCAGAGTGCCAATGGACCAAACGATAATCAATCCAACAATCAAGAGGAGAGTGTTGGTTATTCTACGGGGATAGATGGCTTGTTCTGGAGTTGCTGGCCTTTCAAAGACAGCGAGATACCGCTGGAGACGATCAGCTTCCGCACGAGATTGTTCCAATGATGCAAGCGCTGCAACGTAGGCCTTCTGTGCAAACTGATTTTCCAGTTCCAATTCTTCGTAGCTGGCAATCATAGAAGAGAGTGGCGAGAGGCGATCTGTGTTCGGAAGTGAACTATCCTCAAATTGGCCCCCGCCGCCAATTTCATTTTGACGTTGCTGAAGCTGGCCGAGAATGGCTTTTTCTTGGCGGCGCAGTTGCCTCAAAGTCGGCGAACTCTCATCAATAGTGCCTTCCAGAGTGGCGAGGCGCGCGCGAGTATCAGTCAACTGTTCTTGCAAACGGGCAATTAGTTGAACTTGGACCTCGGCGTTAAGTGATGGATCAATCGCATTTTCGGTCTCTCTGAACTCAGACATGCGATTTCTAATCATCCTCAACCGAAGCTCTGCACGAGATACTTCTTCCTCAGCAAACCGTACAGTATCTTGTCGGGCCTGCTCGGAAATATCATTCACCAGTTCAGAAATGTATCCCAAAATGAGCCGACCTGCTCGTTCAGCATCTTGCGGTGTAAACGCTTCTACTTCGAAGTTGATAATTGATGAGTGGGTATCAAAACTAGCGGAAATCATCCACTCCCAGTAGTTTACCAAATCTTCGACAGGAAGCGTGGCGTCAAGCCGGTAGAAGAAATCCACATTGTCGGCAGAATACTTCTCCCGAATACCCATGTCCCTCGAGAGCCGCTCGACAATTTCTCGACTGTGGAGGTAGTCCATGACCATATAGGAATCTGTTGTCGTCGACCCAGTAGAAGCAAGGCCAGTAAACGCTCCAAGGATATCTCCACCAACAGATGGGCCGTCCAAGCTTCTGATGGCAAATCCTGCTTTCGCGACATACCGGTCTGAAGCAATAAAAAGAAAATAGACGCTTCCCATAAACGCTGGAATGACCACACAAACCAAAAATGACAACCAAAGTAGGCGACGTCGTTTCTGTTGAGGTCGAAGGCCCGCCATTGAAAAGAAGCGGATTGACTCTTTAACAGCCTTTTGGGCGTCTGGTTTCCCCCTGATAGGGAGCGGAACTACTGAGCCGCCCTTCCGTGAAGGTGGGGGCGGCGTGTCCTGGGCCGGGGCACCAAGATTCGTATTTCCGGTTTCTTTTTGTAATGTGTTCGTCTTTTGAACGACATTAGAGGCCACAGCCTGTGGAACCGGCTTTGGGGTTTCTTTGGGTTTTGCAGCGGTGGCGGGAGAAGGAGCAGCCTTTGCTTGTTCCGCGTTCACTATTTTCTCGCCTCCAATGGACTTCTATATTCCATCGCTGATCACGACGGTATATTACTGCACTGAGAGTGTTAAAAATTAAACCCAACAGTTGTTGCAATTGCATCAAATACCCACGGCATCCTGCAAATGCTCCTGTTTATAGAAATTAGGCACACGGTCTTTGGGGCCTAAAAGCTAATAACAGTGGTCGAGCGCACTACGCCTGCAGTTGTGCTTAGAATACGTGCAAATTTGGTCAGCTCTGCGCCATACGAGTTGGAGACGTACAAAATATCACTGTTTTGCACATTAAATTGCTGTGCCAAAAAATATGATCCAGCCTGCCTCATGTCGATACGATATACAACGGGGATCATGCCGCCATCTTCGGTGCGAACATCAGGCTGCAGTTCGCGCACGAGGTCTGCGTCTTCATATCTAAACACGAACATACCCAAGCGGTCAGCAGAATTCTCTGAGAGACCTCCGACACGACCGAGAGCTTCAATCAAAGACACTTCACCTGCCTGTATTGGGTATTCTCCAACTTTAGAAACGGCACCAAAAGCCGTGAAAGTTTGAGGGTTGTGGCTTAAAATGATTTGATCACCAGGTCGAACATACACATTCTCGGCTTGGCGCTCATATACGTTTTTCAACAATTGCTCCGCGCGCTTCTGGCCGCGAATGAAAGTAACGTAAGTTTCGCTCGCGGGTGTAGCACTTCCGCCAGCGCGGGCGAGTACATCGAGCAGGCGCTCACCATGAAGAGCCAAAGGGACTTGCCCGGGCTGGCGCACGTCGCCGTTGAGTGTTACCAAGCTGCTGGTGTTGCTCTTAAGCGTAACAATAACCTGAGGATTTGTAGCCTGCCCTTCAAGGGCGAGTTGAATTGCCTCTTGAAGATGAGACACGGATTTTCCTGAGGCGTGAACTTTTCCGATGTAGGGAACTGTTATGGTCCCTTCTTGGCTTACCATAAACGGACCAAGCTCGGTTTTCGTACCCATTTGCCCGTCTGAGAACAGCCTGTCGCCTCCTTTTTCCCAAACGACCACTGAGACAACGTCACCAATGCCGACAATATGCCGAGGCGCCCATTTGGCACTTGAAAACTTCGCCCCTAATCCACTGCGTTGATGTGCAAGGATATGAGCCATTGTTCTCTCGTTGAGAGGTATAAGTTCAAATTGGAATGCTTCAGGTTCCACTTCTCGAGACTGCTCAACTATTTCTTGAGACATCGGGCCAGTACCTGGGACGAAACTACATCCTGAAAGGCCTAAAGCGCCAAGCAAAACGAGAAGACTGCCTAAGAGGCTTGGAGAGACATCTCTGAGTGTTGAGAACATCGTTTTAATCAAAACCATTCCAATATAGGCCGAATTGCGCGGCTAGCCCCTGAATCAGTACACCGAAAACTACGTTTTGATAGGATACCGTGCCAGTATTTACAATAAGTGACTGGTTAAAAATAGTTAGTTTGAAATAGCGGTGTAAAACAGGTTGAGATCATACCTGAGGGCGGATTTTCTTAAGGGAGCGGACGGCAAGTAGCCTTGGTATGAGTCGGGATCGAAAAGGACGCACTCCATGCGTGTACTAATTACGGGGGCGAGCTCAGGCTTGGGGAAAGCCATAGCGTTGGAATTTGCTGAACAGGATGTTGATCTGGTGCTCATGGCACGGAGCAGCAAAAGGTTGTCGGAGGTTTGCACGCTCTGTGAAAAAAGGGGAGCGAAAACTTGGTCTTGTATCGCTGATGTGAGTGAGACCGAGTCTGTTCGCATGGCGCTAGCGCCAATTTTGTCCGAGGGCGGCATAGATTTGGTCATTGCGAATGCAGGAGTTACCGGTAGTCATTCTGAGGATGGCTCGATTGAATCAGCAGAGGTCGCCTTAGCGCAAATCAATACAAATCTTGGCGGCGTCGTAAACGTGGTTACGACCGTGGCCCCGTATATGCAAAAAGCCGGTAAAGGAACAATCGTACTTATAAGCTCTTTGGCGGGCATGCAGCCTATCAAGGATGGGCCAGCCTATGGTGCATCTAAAGCGGGGATCATCGCCTATGGCGAAGCGATGCGCGAGTATCTGGATGACTACGGCGTCTTCGTTTCAGTGGTCTGCCCCGGATACATCAAGACCCCGATGGCGGATCTTTACAAGAGCTGGCGCCCGCTAGAACTTTCAGCATCGGCAGCCGCCAAGAAAGTCAGATGTGCAGTCGAAAAAAGGAAGCCGTTCTACCCGTTCCCCGCCCTGCTGGCGTTAAGTATTAGGCTGGGCTACCTGCTTCCTTGGAAGCTGCGCAAGAAGGCCGGGAAACGGTTCAATTACGAACGCTAGTTTTTAACCAGCCATCATGGTTGCTAAATGCTCAATGGATATTGGATTGGCGTCATAGTCATCCAGTGTCTTTCGAAGAGCGCGGATCGCAGTGTCTAACTGATCTTTACTATGCTCGCTTGTAATGAAAAAGCGAAGGCGCGACGCCTTTTCAGGAACCGCCGGATAAATGATTGGAAGCACATTGACGCCTTCTTCCAAAAGCTTGGCAGCAATGACCGTGGCTTTGAGTGAGTCACCTATCATGATTGGCACAACTGCACAGCCTTGGCTGACACCTGTATCCAGTCCTGCTGCTTTTGCCTCGGCGAGAAAGTATGCGCCGTTGGCTTGTGCCATGACAACGCGTTCTGGTTCACGCTCCATAACATCGATGGCCTTTGAGACACCGGCAGCAAGAACAGGTGACAAACCAACGCTGAAAACAAAGCCTGATGCGGTAAACTTGAGGTATTCAACCATGTCCTTGGAGCCCGCAATGTACCCACCGCAGCTGGCCAGGGTTTTGGAGAAGGTTCCCATCCAAATATCGACCTTTTTAGGGTCTTCGCGGAAGTGCTCCGCTAGCCCCCGTCCCTTTTCTCCAAGAATACCTATGGAGTGGGCTTCATCTACCATGAGCCACGCGCCGTATCGCTCCTTAATGTCGATAAGGCGCTTCAGGTTCGGGTAGTCTCCATCCATGGAGTAAACGCCCTCAACGACGATAAGAACGCGTTCATGGTTATGGGCTCGAGATGCAAGCAGATTTTCCAGCGCTTCAAGATCATTGTGAGGAAATGCTTGGCGAACAGCGCCTGCAAGCTTTGCACCCGTTACAATACTGTTGTGAATGTAGGCGTCGTGAAGGATCAGGTCATTGGGCTGCATCAGCTGACCGATTGCCGAAACGTTTGTCGCGTGGCCGCTGACAAATGCAACGGCATCCTCAACGCCATGAAGCCGAGCGAGCTTTGCCTCAAGTTCTGAATGGATTGGTCTTTCCCCGGCTACAACTCGGCTCGCGCTTGCAGATAGGCCGTAGTGGTCTGCTGCTTGCTTTGCCGCTGCAACCACTTCCGGATGCCCGTTAAGGCCAACATAGTCATAGCTTGCAAAATTCAAGTACTCTTGCCCATCTATGAGCGTTGTCGCTGCAGCCCGGGCATCGTGCGCACGGAAAAACGGGTTATCTACGCCCAAAAGATCTGCAGCTGCCCTCTGAATACGCATTTCCTGAAAACCAGGTAAAGAGGAGAAGGAAGGCGCTTTGCGTTTCCGTGGCTCTGCTGCCTTGAAGCTTGCAGAGTCATTGGATGACGTTGCTTTCTTTCGCCGCACAGCTGCTAAAGCGGCTGCGCGTTCGCTCGTGCTCAGCAATTTTGGTGCTTTATGTGTGCTCATTGCAGAATGCTCGCCACCTTGTTTTCCTGGTCTTCCAGTGCTTTACGTAGTGCCGTCTTCTGTTCTTCACTCAAAGACGCATCCACATGCTGACCGGCAAGGTTCTCATGGGTTGAATCGAATGCCGATTGCGTTTCGCTCTCGCCTCCAACGCGCTTCAGAATTTGCGCTGCAAAGTCCTCAATGTTCGTGCCGCCAGTGATCGATACCAGTGGGATCTCGACACCAAACTTTTGTTGAATTCCCATTCGCAACTCGAGGCCCATGAGTGAGTCCATGCCAAACTCAGCAAGCGGTTTCGTCGAACTGATTTCGTCTGTGGGTAGCCGCAGGATGCGCCCAATTTCTCCAGCGAGCAGAGCTGAAATGATCTCAATCGCTTCCTTCTCAGTTTTGCCAGAAATCATCTGGTGGATATCCACCTGATCGTGACTGTCGCCTGCAGTACTGAATTGTTCCGACAGCTTGGTGAATGTCGGTGTTTTCAGGAGCGGCAGCGAAGAAAAAGCAGAGGGCCAATCGAAACGTCCAACATGGACAACTGCGCCATCCGGCGCGCCGTCGTCCTGTGAAAGCGCGGACAGAAGAATATCAAGACCTTCTCGCGCACGGATTGTTGCAGATCCCAAATGACGGGAGAGCTTGTCGGAGACATCTGCATTTCGTGCAAGAAAGCCGACATCGCCGATTGCTCCCCACCCAACGGCTATTCCTGGGAAACCTGCCTGCCGACGTTTCCGAGCGATGCCCTCCAAAAAGCCATTTGCTGCCACATAGTGGGATTGGCCGGGGTTCCCGATCATTGTTGTTGCTGAAGAAAACAGAATGAACTGTTCCAAGGGATCGTTGCGGGTCAGCTCGTCCAGCAGTTGGGCTCCCTCCACTTTTGGAGAAAGAACTTTCTTGAAACGCTCTTCATCAAGTTGTGTAAGAATACCATCGTCAAGCACCATCGCCGAATGAATGATACTCTTGATAGGGCCCTGCTTTCGAAGGGACTCAAGCAGATTTGCCAGGGCCGAACGATCAGTTACGTCGCACGATTTGACTTTGACAGAGACACCGCGCGAACCAAGGTTGGCAATTACGCGTTCATGCTCGTCGCTTACAACACCACTGCGGCTTGTTAGAACGATTTCCCGTGCGCCGTTATCTGCCAGCCAGGTAGCGATTTCTCCGCCGAACCCGCCGAGCCCGCCAATTACCAAGTGAGACCCAGCCGAAGAAAACTGGATGGGCTTTCTTTGCGGTGGTACCAGGATCTCGTTGCTCTGAGGTGGAACAACCAGAACCTTGCCAATGTGGCCTGAGCGCTGCATGAGACGGAAGGCATCTTGCACACTTCTTGCCTCAAACCGACGGTGCGGTAGTGGAGTGAATGTGCCGTCCGCCAATAACTCGAAAACTTCCTTGATCAGCCTGCCGGTTAAGTCTTGATCAAACAAAAGGATTTGATCGAGATCGATGCCGAAGTAGGAGAGGTTTCTACGGAAAGGGCGCAGCCCTATCTTGGTATTGGCATAGTAATCTCGTTTGCCCAGTTCAAGGAAACATCCAAAGGGGCGAACCGTTTGAAGGCTGCGCTCCATGGCCTCCCCTGCAAGAGAGTTAAGTACCGCGTGCACACCTTCGCCACTGGTAATTTCCATAACTTCCCGTGAGAACTGAAGCGATCTGGAGTCAAGAACATGATCCGCGCCGAGAACCTTCAAAAGATCCCGCTTTTCGTTTGAACCGGCGGTCGCAATTACTTGAGCTCCTGCCCATTTTGCAATCTGGAGCGCTGCTAGTCCTACACCACCGGCACCACCATGAATCAATACCCATTGATCTTCACGAAGGTGACCCAAGTGGATCAACGAATAGTAGGCAGTCAAAAAGGCTACGGGTACACTGGCTGCTGCAACAAGGTCCTGGCCTTCAGGTATCGGGGCAACAGAAAATTCTGGTACGGAAATGTGAGTTGCAAACCCTCCAGATGAGAATGCAATAACCTGATCTCCTGGCTTCACACTGGTTACAGCGCTGCCCACCCGCGTCACGTGACCGGAGACTTCAAGGCCGAGAGACGGGCCGCCGTAGCCGTCTTCCAATGCCTCTTCCGGCAACATGCCGAGGGTCCACATTACATCTCTGAAGTTCAGCCCCGTAGCTGCCACTTCAATCTCCACCTCGTTCGCTTCAGGTTCTCTTCGCTCAAAAGAGTGCCATTGCAAATTGTCCAGAGATCCTGGCCGATCAAAAGACAAAGCCATGGTTTTTGCTGGCTGCCACGACTTCTTGGAAAAGCCCCTGACCGCTCTTGGTACAACCAAACTGTTGTTGTTTAGCGATGCTTCGCGCTCATCGCCGAGCTCGCCAATCGCTGTCAGAATTTGTGCCGCAATCGTCTTTGCCTCTTTCCTGAAATCAACATCAATCAGCGTAGGTTTCAGTTCGGGGGCCTCATTTGCAAGCGTTCTACCAAATGCCCATATGGCGCTTTGCACTGGTGAGATGTGCGCCGGTGATGGAACAGTAGGCCCGCCACTTGCGACCAAAACGCATTGAACCTGCCGTCCTTTACTTGCTTTGGCCAGCGCCATGTAAACCAGAGCACGTTCAGCGATTTGATCTTTAGCTGTATGGTCAATTGCCATCGAACCAAACAGATCAATGATGCGTGTATGGCCTGTGGTGCCCATCTCAGAAAGCAGTGCATCCCAATGCTCTTCGGCCTTGGCATCAAAAGCGTTGCCATCACTTACCAAGTGCTTAGCTGAGATGCCCTTGGCCAGAGCCCCATTTAAAAGAGCGCATGCAGTTTCGAGTTCACCGTGCGTGCCTCCTGACAGAATTAGCCAGGTTTCCGGTTCATGTTCCGTATTTGTAGTGTCAGATGAGGAAGATAGCTCAACCTTTGTTGCGGTTACAAATGACAGATTGGCTCCGCTGATGACTTTTTGAGAAGCTTCGATCTCAGCAAAGCCATTGGTGCGTAGGTGCATTGCCCAGCCCTGAGCACTCATCATTGGCCCCACCGGAAAGTCGGGCGAAACGCTGTTTTCGAACCAATGCGGTTTTTTCCCGAAAACAACATCTTGAAGGGTGTCTGATGCACCTTCCACTGCAACAAAACGGCCATTTTCCGCCAATGCTTCTGCAAGCCTGTTGAGCGGGTTTTTGGCCGCGCTGAAATGATGAAGCCTACCGGTGGAGATGATCAGATCAAATTTGCGACCATCAAGCACTTCTCCCCATCCTTCGGATACATCGCAAACTTCAATGTCTGAACCGGCTTCTACCGTCGCTTGTAGACGGGCTGCGCTTTTGTGATCTGGCTCGGCGATAACTATCGATAGGAGACTTGAATCTACCCGGTTCGATATGAAGCGAGCCAAACTCAATCCGGAGCCTGCCAGGTCAAGTATGCGAAGCGGATCCCCATCTTGCCAAGCATTCAGGAAGGGTACGATCCAAGCTTCAGCTGTGGCCGTACGAGCCAGCGCTCCCGGTGATGAGAACCAAAAGTGGTCCAAGAGGGCTGCAGATGGCTCTTCCTCCGGTGATTGCGGCGGCACTCCCAGATTGGACAACCCCCGGCGGGCGTACGTCAACAAAGAAGCACTGGCCACTTCGTCAGGATTGTCGTGCATGACGCTCCGGATAAGCACATCGTATTCAGGCAGATCGAAATCATCCTGAAGTTCAAAACAATCATTGTCGGTCTGTGAAACAGCTTCACTCTCGATTAGGATCTGAATGAGCTGACGAGCGAATGTCTTGTTTTCAATTGGAATGCGAGCGAGATCAACAGTGCCGTTGTTATCGGCTAGTTGACGAATTGCATCATACGCACTGCGTTGCGCAGCTGCTTCAAGAAGCAACTGACTTTCACGCTCTCGATCTTCCTGAGAAAGGGTAGAATTTTCCCGCGAGAGAACGGTTTCGAGAGCACCAATGGTCAGATGCTTGGCTTGTTCTGCTGGTACGGCATAGGTACGCAACGGGAGGTGCTTGGGCTCAAACCGATAAACAAGATCCGCAGGATTGTCACGTCGACCGAGCTCAGTCGCTCTGAAACGCCCCCCCACGATACTGCAGAGAAGATCGCCGTCTCCATCATAAATCAGGAAATCTGCATGTATAGATCGTGGTGATACGCGTTTGACGCGAATATCTACCAGTTCTGGCGATCCACCTGACTTCACCTGTCGAATGGAAGCAAAGTGGATGGGAATGTAGGTTTTGCCAGCGCTGTCGTGATCGCTGAGCGCTTCAAATAGCGCCAGAAGGCCGTGGAAGCAGCCATCCAGCTCAGCCGGGTGAATGTTGTAATTGCCGCGATCAAATCCGCTTTCTTCTAGTGTACTGAGTTGTACGCGATAACGTCCTTGTGCAAGCTTTGAAATAATCTGCGCGCGCTGGAAGTGAGGGCCAAATTCCAGGCCGTGTCTACGGGCGCGTGCGTAAATCTCCTCTCCAGAAGCAATTAACTCTGCAGGACGTTGGTGATCCTGTGGTCTTTTTGGTTCAGCTGGCACTGCACGATAAACGCGGCCAGTTGCGTTCAGCATCCAAGCATCATCGCTCAAACGACGTCTGCTGTAGATCTCCACAGTCCCGGTTTCTGGGAAGACGCGTGTCTGAACTTCTGTGAGGTACTCCTCGCTAAAATGCATGGCCTGGAGCAAGTCGACTGTTTGAACTTCAATCTCATCTTGCCCGTAGACATGTCGTCCAGCTGCGAGCATCATCTCGACATAACCGGCACCCGGGAAAATATCCTGCCCGTTGACCACATGGTCCGCCAGAAACGGGACGACCTTGGTATCCAAGTGCGTCGTCCAGACGGTACTTTCTCCATCGGTTCTCCAACCAAGGAGATCGTGATCGCCTCCACGGAAGAGTTCGATATTGCTCTCGCCGGTGCTCTGAAACCGAAAACGTTTGTGCTGGAAGGTGTAAGTTGGGAGCTCTACAGGCGAGGATGGATTCGCGCCGAACAGAGATTGCTCATCGACAACAGCGCCGTTTGCCATCGCGTTGGCAACGATTTCCAGTATTGGGTCTGCCGCTTCTGAGTCGGTTGTCTGGAGTGTGTCGATAATCTTAGCAGATACCGCGGCCTCACTTGAGACCTGACGCAGGTATCCCTGCAAAATTGGTTTTGGGCCAATTTCGATAAACAGTGTGGCTCCATCGCGCAGGATGCTGTCAGCTGCCTCTGAAAAGCGTACGGTGTTGCGAAGGTTCTGCCACCAATAGTCAACGGTAAGATCAGTGCCAGTAATTGCGTCGCCGGTGACCGTTGAGTAGAATGTGACCGACGCCGTAGCAGGGTTGAGCGCCTGCATTGAAGCTCTAAATGGCGCCTCTACAGGTTCAATCAACGAGCTGTGAAATGGATAGTCGAGAGCGACTTTACGAAGTACGTAGCGTTTTGACTTAGCAAACTTTGCAAAAGCGTCCACATCTTCGTAAGAGCCAGAAATAGTTACTGATTTCGGGCTGTTAATGGCCGCGACTTCCAGACTTTTCAAGCCGCTTTCGCGGATTGCGGCCTCGGCTTTGTCCGCTGGTAGTACCAGAGCAGCCATTGTGCCGCTACCGGCTACTTTCTCCTGATGAATAGAACGATTGTAGACCAGGCACACCGCTTCTTCCAAAGGCAGACACTGAGCTACTGCAGCCGCAGCGACTTCACCAATACTGTGCCCGAACACCATGTCTGGTTTCAAACCGTATGCCGCCAGGGCATCGCAAAGGGCTACCTGAACGGCGAACAGGAGAGGTTGTGCGACACTTGTTTGCTTAAGCCGTGCCTCCAACTGTGGGGCTGTAAGTGCTTCGCGGAGAGACCAGCCTGCTAGGGGTCGAAAATACGCATCAACCCTGTCGAAAGTGCTAGCGAAAGCAGAATTGCGTTCATAGGCATCAACACCCATGCCTGCCCACTGCGCGCCATTTCCTGCAAAGGCGAATGCACACTTTCCTGTGGCGCTTTCGCTAGTTGCATGGATTACGTTGTCTGCCGTCTCATCCTCAGCAAAAGTCTTCAGTGAGGAAATGATGCTCTTCGTATCATTCCCAAGAACCATCAGCTTTTCTGAAAGTGACTGCCGGCGATGGTAGGCAGCGGCTTTGAATACGTTGAGGTCTGTTGTGTTTGTCGACTGCAGCCGCTCCGCATAGGATGAGGCAAGGTCGCGAAGCGCGTCTTTTGTTTGCGCTGACAACATCAAGATGCTGGCCTGACAAGGACCTTCACTCTCCAAAGGGGGGGCAGAGGGGTCGCTTAGAATGACATGGGCATTGGTACCACCAAAACCGAAGGAGTTTACGCCTGCATACCGTCGCTTTTTGCCCGCTGTCAGGGCGAGGCCTTCTGAGGCAACGGATAGATTGAGACCGGCAAAATCAATATCTGGATTCGGTGTATCAAAGTGCAGGCTAGCTGGAAGATAGTTGTTTTGCAGCGCGAGTATCGACTTGGCGACACCAGCCAAGCCCGATGCGGGTTCCAAGTGACCAATGTTTGTTTTTATGGAGCCAATGGGCAAAGGAGTAGTGCGCGCTTGCCCCAAAACGCGGCCGATCGAGCCTGCTTCTGCTGGGTCCCCTACCCGTGTGCCGGTTCCATGTGCCTCGATAAAAGCAAGGTCTGTGGGCTTGATGCCATTCTCTTCGTAAATTCTTGTAAGGAGCTCGGCCTGGTAATCCTCGGATGGTAACGACATGCCAACAGTGCGGCCATCTGAGTTCACATCCACGCCGACAATATCAGCATGCGATTTTTGGCCTTTCCAGCGAGCGGCGTCGCTTCGACGCAGAACAAAAACTAACCCGCCTTCGGCCCGCACATATCCTTTTCCATCGGCATCAAAAGCCTTACACAGACCATCTGGTGACAGCATTGTTGCTTGCGCGAAGCCAACGAATGGGAAGGGGCTTGCGAGGACGTTTACGCCTGCGACCACAGCCGTGTCGATGCGCCCGGAGTTCAGAGCGTTGACGGCTTCATTCATAGCCACCAGTGAAGAGGAGCACGCAGTATCGACCGCGAAGCTGGGGCCTTTGAAATCGAAAATGTAAGAGAGGCGGTTCGCGATAATGGACAGGGTATTGCCTGTCATGAAATGGCCGGTAGCGACGCTAGGATCAAACAGGCTCTCCGCACCATAATCCAGAGCGGATGTGCCGACAAACACACCAACATTTTCACCCGCTAGGGAAGATGGCGCGACGCCAGCATCTTCGATGGCTTCCCACGTAAGTTCCAATAACAGGCGCTGTTGGGGATCCATTTGCTCTGCTTCACGAGGCGAAATACCGAACAGAGTTGGGTCGAAACCCCAAAGATCATCCAGAACCCCGGCCGCAAATGTGTAGGTCTTGCCAGCTTCAGAGTACCTTGGATGGTAATAGCGAAAAGAATTCCAGCGGTCCTGCGGTATTTGGGTAACCGAACACGCACCGTTTTTTAAGAGTGACCAGAGTTCAGACTTGTTTGAACCACCGGGTACTCGCAGGGACCAACCAACAATTTCAATCACTTTTTAACCCGCTTTAATTCACAGCAATGTCAGACCGCGCCACCGGTCGGAGGTTTGTCGGCATAATCCCACTAGGTTGTGCCAATCTAAACTCTTTAAATACCAGCTTTGATTTTCCGCTAAGCGCATCCGCTAATAGCTTTTGCAAAAAAGACGTGGGGCTTCATCCACTAGCGTCAGCAAGCTGGTTTGATGGCTCAATTCACCACGATAAACAACAGGAATGCTATGAAAAATTAATAACCATTAAGAAAGCATCTGTGCTTTGCTGGGGAAATGATGCAGTGCTCCACAGGTCGTTCAATGTAGCTATGCGCTTGCCTGCTGTAGTCCGATCGCATTGAAGATTATTGGTTATCGATTTTTTGCGAGCGAATCGATAGCTGACTATAAACAGGAAACAGCTGATCTGGATCATTTGCCACTTAACATGTGATGTAACAGCATTGACGATCACGTTGTTGCCAAGCACTTGCGCTCATGGTAGTGCCTGCGAAATATCGAGAAATTTAAATATTTTGCCAAAACCAATGGCACGGAAAACCAGAGATGAAGAAGGTTCTCATTCTATACGGGCATCCGCGCAATGACCGCTCTGAGATGAATCTCCCGATGTCAGCCATCGCCCGTTCCCTTGATGATGTCACGCTCGTCGACCTTTACGCCGAATACCCAACCTTTGATATTAGTGTAGAAAAAGAGCAGCAGAGATTGCTCGACCACGACATTGTGGCATTCCAACATCCACTCTATTGGTATTCCGTACCTGCACTTCTAAAGGAGTGGCAAGATCTCGTGCTGGAACACGGTTTCGCTTATGGCTCTCACGGTACAGCTCTCGCCGGGAAACTCTTTTTCAATGCAGTGACTTGCGGAGCCAGCCGTTCGGCCTATCGTCCCGACGGGGCTTATCGGCGTGAACTGCGAGACCTGCTGGCACCCTTCGAAGAAACTGCCCGCTTGTGCAAAATGCGGTTTCTTCCTCCATTTGAAATCTATGCGTCCGGACATGCGCGTGAGGATGGACGGCTGGAAAAACATCTGGCTGACTACCACCGGCTCTTGGTTGCGCTCGTTAATGACCGTGTGGATCTCGAGCGGGCGGAACGGGGCAACAGTCTAGCCCAAGACCTGGATAACATACTACTTCCAGATGATTCGGAGACAGCATCATGAGCCTGCTGCAAGATGCCTTTGTTTATTTGGTCGCTGCAGTCATCGCGGTTCCGATTGCAAAGCGTTTGGGTCTTGGTTCCGTTCTAGGGTATCTGATCGCAGGCATTGTTATTGGCCCGTTGTTGGGGGTCGTGGGCTCTGAAACCGAAAAAGTAAAACACTTCGCCGAGTTCGGTGTTGTAATGATGCTGTTTCTCGTTGGACTTGAGCTTCAGCCTGCCATGCTTTGGAAGATGCGTGCCAAGCTCTTGGGGCTCGGCGGGCTTCAAGTGCTCCTGAGTACAGCGCTGATCGGGGGGCTCGGCGTTGCCTTTTCGCTTCCATGGCAAACTGCGCTTGCCATTGGTATGACGCTCGCACTTTCGTCAACTGCGATTGTCCTGCAAACGCTCAATGAAAAGGGGCAGATGAAGACAGTTGGGGGGCAGTCGTCTTTCTCCGTGCTGCTTTTTCAGGATATTGCGGTCATTCCGATGCTAGCAATATTGCCATTGCTGGCCGTCTCTCACGCTCTGGGTGGAGATGGCAGCCACACAGCGCAGACGGGGCACAATGTGCTTTCAGCTTTGCCCGGATGGCTCCAAGCACTCGTTATTCTTGTTGTAATTGCCGCGATTATCGGCACTGGGCGCTACTTGATACGGCCAGTTTTCCGCTTCATAGCAGAGGCAAAGTTGCGGGAGATCTTTACGGCAGCCGCTCTGTTGTTGGTGATAGGAATTGCTTTGCTCATGGAGGCCGTAGGCCTTTCGCCGGCACTGGGGACATTCCTCGCCGGGGTCGTATTGTCGGATAGTGAATACAGACATGAGCTCGAAAGTGATATTGATCCGTTCAAGGGGTTGCTACTTGGCCTCTTCTTCATTTCTGTGGGGGCGGGCGTAGACTTCGAGCTGCTTTTTGGCGCGCCTGGAACAATCTTCGGGCTCGCGTTTGGCATTCTATCACTTAAATTTATTGTGCTTTACATACTCGCTGTGGGCTTCAGGTTGCCAACAGCTGATAGATGGCTTTTTTCGCTGGGGCTGGCTCAGGCTGGTGAGTTTGCGTTTGTTTTATTTGGCTTTGCATTAAGCGCAGGCGCAATCCCTCCAGACCTTGCCAAGATGCTGACGCTCGTTGTGGCCATTACAATGCTCATCACACCCGCGCTGTTCATAGTGCATGACAGGGTTATCGCACCGCGTTTGGTCGAGAAAAATGAGCGAAAAGCCGACATCATTGACGAAACGGGTCCCGTGGTTGTGGCCGGTGTTGGGCGATATGGCCAGGTCGTGGCCCGGCTTCTCATGAGCTCAGGCTACAAGGTCATCGTTCTTGACCATGATCCTCAAGAGATCGAAGCCCTTGGCCGCGTAGGCATCAAGACCTTTTACGGAGACGCGTCCCGCCCTGACCTTCTCCACGCCGCAGGCCTGGAAGAAGCAAAGCTGTTTGTCGCTGCAATTGATAACCGCGACCAACAAACCCTGATGGTGGAGCATGTTGCCAAGACTTATCCGCATTTGAAAATCGTTGCACGAGCTTTCGATCGGCATCATGTTTACGAGCTTGAGATCGCAGGGGCTCATGTTGCCGAACGGGAGCTGTTTGAAAGCTCCATAACCATGGGGCGAAAGGCACTTGTGCTATTGGGTCTGCATCCTTTTCTTGCAGAGCGGAAGTCACGGGCGTTTCGTTCGCATGATTTGGAAACCTTGGACCAGCTTCGTGATCGATGGATCACTGAGGGCGTGGATCAACACTACCTTGACACAATCAAATCACGCGGAGAGCAGCTCTTGGATGTCATGAAGCTGGATAACAACGATGTCGCGAGACAGGCTGATGATGGTTGGCTACCACCGCCCAAGGGAGATGCAAACAGCTGATCTTTGTGAACTTGCGGGCCTGTCTTCGGGACGCACTTGGTTATAACGGGTGGACTTGGTCACGATCGGGAAGCCTGAGAGGCTTGAGGAAATCTATGAAGGACCGCAGTGGTGTGATGCTGCGGTATTCCTTTGGAAAGTACAGGTGCAGTGCCGCGAGATCTATGCTGAATTCCTTGAGGAGTTCAACAAGGGTGCCATTCTTTTGGTCCGCGCTCGTCAAGGCGCGTGGCATGTAGGCAAGACCGACACCTGATCGCGCTTGCTCAAGCAGCACAGGCAAACTGTTTGTCACCATATTGCCGCTCACATTTGCGGTAATGCGGCCTCCGTCCGTTTTAAAGTCCCAATCGGCGAACTTTCGCGATGTCTGGTAGCGATAACGCAAGCAGTTGTGCCCAAGAAGCTCGCGAGGATGGTCGGGTACGAAAGTGGTCTTCAAATATGAAGGGGCGGCAACCACACTGGTCTTCAGGGGACCGGTAAGCGGAATGGCAACCATATCCTGCTGGATTAGATCGCCAAACCTGATGCCAGCGTGAAATCCTTCGCCGATAACATCTGCAAGACCATCAGAAAAATTAAATTCCAACTCAATTTCCGGGAAGGCCTGCATGAACTGGGGGAGGATGGGCTTTAGGATCAGCTGATAGGCCAGCTCCGGCAGGCTGATGCGCAGTGCGCCTCGCGCACCTTTCCCCGTCCTCAGGGCCTCCTGGAGGGCCGCAGAGAGTTGCTCAAAGGCGGGCTGCGTGCCTTCGTGTAAAGCCCGTCCAGCCTCTGTTAACTGGATGGAACGGGTTGTTCTCACAAACAAAGCAACGCCCATATCCTCTTCCAGTTTCTTCAGTTGATGGCTGACGGTGGAAGCTTTCAATCCAAGATGCTCCGCGGCCGCTCGCAAAGAACCCAGCTTGGCAATGGCGGAGAAGATCTCCAAATGGGTCAGGGGAAGTCTCATTGGTGTATATTATACACTAATGAAGTCAAAATACAGGGCTTTATCGAATAAAGAGGCGGCGTTACCTCTTGTGTTGAACGTTGGTTCGATCACTTGTGAGGTAGAAAAGTCAAATGAAAACGCTCGTGTTAAATGCACACCCAGATATTGAGAATTCAAAAATCAACAGTCTTTGGTACAAAGCTTTTGCAAAAGAAAAAGGTGTAACACAGCGCCTTCTTTCCGAAGTCGTAGTAGGGCCGAATTATCAATTCGATATTGATAGGGAGCAGAGCTTTTTATTAGGCCACGATAGAATTATACTTCAATTTCCGTGGTATTGGTATTCTGCGCCAGCCATCATGAAGGCATATATCGACCAAGTGCTTTCATACGGCTTTGCCTACGGCCCCGATGGCGACAAGCTGGCTGGCAAGGAGGCCTTGATTTTAACCTCAACAGGTGGACCAGAGGTCAGCTATCATGCGGGAGGCTACAACAACTTCTCGATGGACGAGTTTTTGAAGCCATTCCAGCAGACTTTCTTGTTGGCTAAGGCAGTCTACCTCAGTCCCTATGTGTTTCATGGCGGGGTTACTGCAACAGAAAGTGAACTTGAAGCCTCCGTCGAGGCCATGCTGGCCCATGTTCTGGACCGCGAACTCAACCCTCAGGTCAAACTCGACAGGTTGTTGAAAGAGCTTCAAGTTTATAACGAAGGCCCCAGTGAGGTAGCTTAGGTCTAGCGTACCCCCCTAATTAACGGAAAAGGGCGCCAATGGCGCCCTCGAAACCCTGAATTATTTGCCCCGAAAGGGTTTCATTGTATCCACCCTCAGTCAATGAGAGGGAACTTCATCCGGCCGATGTGATCTTTCAACAAGCCAACGGCAGCTTCAACATCACGTGCAAGTGCGGCTTCTTTTATTGCCCGATGATCCTCACTGGCTTGTGCAGTGTAACTCAGGTCCGGGTACTTCAAGCCGCGGTAGCGTTCTGTTTGATCGTATAGAATTTCCAGCAGCATTGGAGCCCATTTGGACTCGCTGCCGCCGACCAATGCGCGGTGAAAATTATGGTTTGCATTCTCCCAACGGAGCCACTGTCGACGAGGGTCAGGAGATGGGTTTGTTTCAACTTCTGTGAGCTGATTAAAGGTTGTAACGACACGGTCTTCCCAAGCCTTGTCGCCACTCTCGATCGAGGCAGCAAGAGCCGCCGTTTCAATCGTCATGCGTTGTGTCAGAAGATCTTCCAGTTCCTGCTCTGAAACGGTTGGGACAAAGAAGCCCTTGTGGCTTTCACTTTGCACCAGGCCGTTTGAAGCAAGCTTTGAAAGGGCTTCCCGGAGCGGCGTAGGCCCAATACCTAGGCTTTCGCTGAGCTCTTTGATTTTCAGACGCTGTCCTGGCACCAATTGTCCCGTCAAAATGTCCTCACGCAGGTATGCTTGTGCGCTGTCGATCAGAGAGCCGGGAGTGCTGCGCCGTTCCGGCGCGAGCGCCGGGGAAGCGAGTGGTGAGAGGTCACGCATCTTGAGGTGGTCCGTTACCATTTTGTGTCATAGACCCTTGCATCAGAGGATGGGCCGTTTTGGGAAAGTCTGTGAATGATCACAGGGCACGAAGTGCCTAATGGAAACTACCAAAACCGCTGGTGTCGGCCATACGAAATTGATGTAAACGCTTGGTAATGCACAATCGGTCGCACCCTGCAGTAGGTGCCAGTTGTGAAAGACGTGAAAGATTCTACACAAACGATAAAAGGGTGATGCAAGTCACAGGGGTGCAGGTCACTTGGTTGTATCTTGAGATGTTTTCTACTTAATATATTTCACAAATGAGCATCATCTGCAGAGGCATTTGCTTCAAGCGTCCAATACGTGTGTAAGATTCGGATTTTTTGAGCAAGGAAAGCTAAGCCACTCTCGCGACACCGTTCTTTGGCAAGAATTCTGCGGCTCCGTGCGGTTTTGCACGTTTCTGGTGAAACGATGCGATGTCGCCTAATAAATTGTTAAATAAAGATAATTCCGCTGCGAACCCCATAAACCCACCGAAAAGTTAAAGTGCATTAACCAAAAAGGGATTGCACTCATAAGTGGCTCTAGTACTCTCCAGACGCATATGGAGGCTTTTTGAGCCAACTTTCCGTTTGGGGGCTGAGACACGTGCAATACGGCAATACTACTCTTACTCGCGACGAAACGCCGTCGGAGAAGATTTCCCGCTATTCGCAGATCCTTTCGGGTCAGCTCCATCGTTTGCGTCAGGAGCTGTATCCTCCAGAAGCGCACAAAAAGCTGCGCTCTTTTTCTTCCGTCGATGTGGCGCGTTTGATTGGCGTTTCTGAATCTACAATTCGCCAGCTCGACCTGGATGGTGAGGGGCCCAGCCCAACGCGTCTAGCAAACGGGCGCAGGAGTTACACTCTAGAGCAGATCAATGAGATTCGTCAGGTTTTGGCCGCCCGCAAACGTGGTGATGAAGCGGTAAACATCCTGCCCTATCGCCGCGAAGGTGAGCCGTTGCAGGTTGTGGCTTGCGCGAACTTCAAGGGAGGTTCAGCCAAGACAACCACCAGCACACACCTTGCGCACTATCTGGCGTTGCGCGGGTATCGGGTGCTTGCCATCGATCTGGATCCGCAGGCCTCCCTTTCCGCCATGTTCGGCATCCAGCCCGAGTTTGATGTGGAGCCGAACTGCACCATTTTCGGCGCTCTGCGCTATGATGACGAGCGTCGTCCGTTATCGGAGGTCATTCGTCCCACTTATTTTGACAATCTGGATCTCGTTCCCGCCAATCTGGAACTGGCAGAGTTCGAACATATAGTTCCTTCTGCAATTGCATCTGGCGCCTCTACGGGGGATGATATTTTCTTCCGTCGCGTGAAAAACGTGCTCATGGAAGTTAACGATCGCTACGATGTTGTTGTGATTGATTGTCCTCCGCAACTTGGCTTCCTTACGCTCGGAGCCCTTTTCGCCGCGACAGGCCTTTTGATTACACTTCACCCTCAGATGCTTGATTTGGCGAGCTGCAACCAGTTTCTTGGTATGTCTTCCGATTTGATGGCCGTTATTGAAAACAATGGCGGTGAAATGAGCCTTGACTGGATGCGTTTCCTGGTCACGCGCCATAATCCGAACGACAGCCCTCAAACGCGCGTTGTTGGTTTGCTGCGGGCACTGTTCGGAGAAGACGTTTTGACCGCACCTGCACTGGAGTCCACTGCAGTGGCGAATGCGGGTCTTGAGAAAAAGTCTCTTTATGAGCTGGAACCGGGCGCAATTGGTCGCGAGACGTTGAAGCGAGCGCTGGAAAGCATTGATACCGTTAACAGCGAGATTGAAGAGCTGATGAGAACTTCATGGGGTCGCAAGCTATGAGCAAAGCCAAAGACCGGAAGAATGCGCTAGATAACCTTTTTGGCGGCGGAGGCATGGCTGGCATGGTGGCCGCCGGTGCCTCAGCGCGCCCTCGCCTTTCTTCTGGTGCCATCGGTGCTGCTGAGATTAATCTTATCCGTGATGAACGCGACAAGCTGCGCGTTGAGGTCGATGAGCTTACGGGCAAGCTTTCGACGTCTGTTGCTGTCGTCGAGTTGGATACGGCGAAGGTACAGCCCTCTTTTGTTCCGGATCGAATGGTTGTGGAGCATGACCCTGCCTTTGAAGCGCTGAAAGCATCAATCAAAGAGACAGGGCAACAAGTTCCGATCCTGGTGCGTCCGCACCCTTCTGAAGCCGATAGTTTCCAAATCGCTTATGGCCACCGTCGTTGGCGGGCCTGCCGTGAACTGGGAATGCCGGTGCGAGGGGTTGTCCGCGAACTCACCGATGAAGAACTTTTGATTGCTCAGGGGCAGGAAAACCATGAGCGCAAGGATCTCAGTTTCATAGAAACCTGCCTTTTCGTGCTGCGCCTTTCCTCAGACTATCCGCAATCCGTTATCTGCAAGGCCATCAACAAGGACAAATCACTTGTCTCGAAGTACCGAAAGCTGGCGGCAACCATGCCGGAGGACTTCCTTGTTCGCATTGGCCCCGCACCCAAGATTGGCCGTCCGCGCTGGGAAGAACTCGCCGGTTATTTCCATGAGGATGGCTCGCTGAGCCCAGGCCACCAGAAGGCCGTAGAGTGGTTGTTTGCCTCCGAGGCTTTTGGGGAACTGGATAGCGATGAGCGTTTCATCTCCATTTTGGAGGCGTTGAACGAAACCCCGTCGGAGGCTCAAACGCCACCTGAGCAGAACAACGCGCAAACCTCACCGGTAACGGATGTCTCCTCGTCATCGCGCAAAGGGTGGTTTGGCGAAAAGCGCGTTGCTTTCAAGCAAGGACCTAAAGCGACCAGCTTCACCGTTGATCACCGCGCCCACCCTCTTCTGGCATCCTATTTAATGGAGCGTATGGAGGAGCTGGTTCGGCAGTTCGAGGAAGAGCATGGGGAGGAGGGTCAGTGATGAGGTAGGCCCGAAATAGAAAAGGCCTTGCTGACGGCAATCAGCAAGACCTAAATCTATAACCCAAACAGGTGAGCCACCTGGTCAGGATCATCCTTAGCAAGAGCATCCTACGACAATGTGGCGGCGCGAATCAAGGGACGAATATCCCTTGAAACGACTAAGTGCGCCTTTCAGCCGGTTTGATTCCCATTATCCCCACGGTTAATCCGTCAGGACGCGGTTGCATTTGCTTCCGTGAATGGATCTGTCATGCGAACTCATGCAGTTGCTTCGTTTAGGAAGCTTACTCCCGGTATGTTGGCCTCTCAGCGGCTGGCTATGGCCAATGACATTGTTGAAACGACCAAGGCTGAGGTTGCGCTCGCGTTGAAGAAGTCGGCCCCTGCCCTCGGGATTGATGGAACGACCTACCATGTACTCGATATTCTCATTGGCCTGACCAAGGCAGATGACTGGAAGACTGACCGCCGGCCTCTCGTCGCGATCTCAAATGAGAAACTTGCGGAATATGTGTGCCGTTCCAAACGCACGGTTGTCAGATGCCTTAAGAAGCTCGTCGAGGCTGGCGTTCTTGCCTACCGGGACAGTTCCACAGGCCGGCGGTTTATCTATCGCAATGACACCACTGGCGAAATTGATCGGGGCTATGGCCTGGACTTCTCTCCTGCACGCCAACGTGTCGCGGAACTCAAGAGAATTGCGGCAGAGTTCGCTGCCCGGTTGAAAGCGGAGCAAGAGGCCAAGCGCAGTGTAAACCGGTTGTCCCGTGCCATTCAGGACATGCTGGATCTGGGCGTTGGTGATGCCAATCTGGCGATAGAGTTTGCCCAGTCCTTGGCAGAAGCCATGTCACGGCCATGCCATGTCCTGGAGAGGGCAGAGATCCTGCAAAGCCTTTATGAGCAGCTCTTGGAGGCATTGGCAACAGATGGAAGTGATGTGATTTTTAAAGTAATGCCACCCGAGGGTGACATTGATGTCACTCCATATAATAATACAAACTCTCAAAACTCTATAGATAGTAAAAAAAGGACATCGGCTGACGCCGATGACATCGAAACCAACGCCTCCGGCGATAATGCTCCTGAAAAGGAGCAAATCCGCAAACCGCGTGCCGCCTCACGATCACCGTTAAAAGAAGGATCCGCTGTTGGCTTTACTGGCGTTAGCCAACAGGGAGAGCTGAACCCGCAACTCTCAGCAGTCTCCATTGGCTTGGTTGAGTTGGCAACGGCGAACCTTCAAGAAACCCTTGGGGTGAAGTTTACAAGCTGGGCAAGGCTGGTTGCGTCGGCCGAGCAAACATGTCTGCTAGTTGGCTTGTCTTTAAGTGGCTGGAACTCCGCCGTCTCTAGGGTTGGCGACAAGATGGCGGCGACAGTTCTTGCGATGACTGCCGAGAAAGCCTTGCGCGATCCGGAAGCGATTTCCAGCCCTGGCGGCTATTTCCGCGCCTGTATTGACCGAGCAATTGATGGAAAGTTGCTGCTGCATAAATCGCTTTACGGACTGGCTGAAAGTTAGGGGGTGGCATGCCTGACATGGGTATGGTGCAAACTCTCAACAATTCGGGTTTGGGCCGATTTTGGATCTTTAGCTTCCCACTTGGTGTGTCTGGGTGTCAGGTCAGGTTTAGTCCTTGTAACGTTCAGGGCAAAGGCAGTTTGCTGGGTATGCAATTGGCTCGCCGCCGCGCGGTCCGGCCTTGCGAATGCTTGATCCCTGCTTCGTCTTTCTGCCAAGCCGGTCAAGTCGTCTTACGGGGCAGGAAGCCCGATATAGATTTCCTGCGGATCGGTTTGGCACACAAGAGCTACAGAGCCGAAGCTGGAATTTTATGTGATACCATTTTTGAAAGCCGCGGTCCGTGGGCTTCAAAAATTCTGAGAGCAGATACGCTGTCCGAAGACGCTGATTACGACAGCATAGCTTCTAAGGCCCAATAAAAAATCCAGACAGAGAGCCATAATTTAACTCTCTGTCTGGATTTTTTCCGGGAGGTCCCCTCCCCTGCCCTTGCTAGTATTTTGCAGTCACTTCGCTGTTTTCACCGACAGCAAGATCGTATGAAGTTCGTGTTCGGTTGGCATAGCGGACAAGTGCAAGCATCAAAGGCACTTCAACAAGAACACCAACGATGGTGGCCAATGCTGCTCCCGAATGCACACCAAAAAGAGCAATGGCTACAGCCACGGCCAACTCGAAGAAATTGGAGGCACCGATCATTGCGCCGGGCGCGGCGATGTTATGCGGTTGGCGCCAACGCTCCATCCACTTGTAAGTAAGGTAGAAAATCAGGACTGTTTGAATGATCAGCGGTATTGCGATCAGTACGATGTCGGTTGGGTTGCTAAGAATGTTATCGGCTTGCAGTCCGAACAGGATAAACACGGTCGCAACCAATCCGAAGATGGAAAGAGGCTTCAGGCTCACTGTGAACCTTTGGATTGCGGCTTCCGTTTTTAACAACTGTCGTGTTAGCACCCCTGCCCCGAGCGGCAGAACCACAAACAGGAAAACAGAGATTATCAGGAGATCCCAAGGAACAAAGATTTCGGAGAGGCCAAGAAGCAGTGCCGTGATTGGAGCAAATGCGAAAAGCATGATCAAATCATTCACAGCGACCTGGGTTACGGTGTATCCAGGATTGCCTTTTGTAAGGTAACTCCAGACGAACACCATTGCTGTACACGGTGCAACCCCAAGCAAAATCATTCCAGCGATATAGGCGTCTGCGGTTTCCGTTTCGATGAGACCTGCATACACAAAGCGCATGAAGACGATTGCCAGCAGTGCCATGCTGAATGGCTTGATCAACCAGTTCATTATGATTGTGATCATCAGCCCTTGCGGCTGGCGAAAGCAGTTTCTGACCTCCGTGAATTTCACCGCAATCATCATCGGATAGATCATAAGCCATATGAGAATGGTAATCACAAGGTTGATACCGTAGATCTCAGTAGAGGCGATCCAGGCGAACAAACTTGGAAGCATGGCGTTTGCGGCTACGCCGCTCACCATGGCCAGCGCGATCCATACGGTCAGGTATCGTTCAAATAGAGACATGTCATTCTCCGTTAATCGTCGATAGGCGATGTAAATGGGCAAATTTTTAGCCTAGGGCATCCGCAAGAAGGTGTTGGTAACGCTTTAACTTGGCCTCGTTGACGGAGTAGCACACTTTGGGTCGCTGGTTCTCTGCGTCTACCAAACCAGCTTCTTTCAAAATCCGGATATGTTCAGATACGGTGGATTGCGCCAGCCCAAGTGCGGACACCAGATCCTGCCCTACACAACCGCTCTGCGCCAACATTATGCGAATGAGTTTCACCCGCGCAGGATGGGACAGGGCCTTGCACAAGGAGGCCAGCTCTTGATCCAGCAATGGTTGATCCAACACAGGAACTATGGTTGGACAGCAAACTTGGTCTGACACTCTTGCTACTTCCTATATCGTCGATAGACGATTAATGTCACACCGCGCTCACGAGGTCAACTTCTTATTCCTAGTAGAGACGGGGCGGCCCGGCCCTAAGCGAACGAGCTATGATGCTTTGTCCGCCCCACGCTCACGGGCTTGGAAATGATACTCATGGTTTGGCCTCATACCGGTGGCGGAAGCCAAGCGATTGCTCATATTGAAGAAACTCGCAACCTCGCATATGTCCCAGATATCTTCCTCTGAAAAGCCGTGCTCGCGGAGAAGGTCGCGATCATCGGCGGTTAGTTCCGCGCTTTTCGTTGTTAACTTCATGGCAAAATCGAGCATTACCCGTTGTCGGTCGGTAACATCTGCGTACCGATAATTTAGGGTAATCGCTTCACCCAAAACTGGATCTCCGGTGTATTGGCGCAGTGCGGCCCCATGTGCAACTTGGCAGTACCAGCAGTCGTTTGCAGATGAAACCACGACGGCGATCATTTCTCTTTCTTCCTTCGTAAGCCCTGAGTGCCCGAGCATGAGCTCGTTATAGTATTGGGAGAATACGCGAAGCTTCTCCGGTCGGTGGGCATAGGAAACAAGCACATTTGGGATCAGGCCAAGCTTTGCCTGGCACTTTGAAAACAAGATGGCTATGTCTTCAGGCAGATCAATTGGTAGGTATAGGTCCAGCTCAACTGGTGCTTTCTTTGGCATGTGCCCTCCCCTCTTGCGGTGTCTTCCACCTTAAGGGTAGCACAACCATAGACATCCTTGTTCTACCTACATCGGCCAAGTGAAAGGCGTGTTGACAGCTGTCAACTGCCCTCACCTGTCTCGGCCAAGACAGCACTCCCATCTACGCGTTGACAGCTGTCAACTTTCTCGCGGATCTGCTGTTGCTAGCAATACAGAATGGCTTATAGCTAGGCCATGCATTTCAGAAATTACATTCAAGAGGTAAATATGGCGGACGAACTTAACAAGCAACTCATTTCCAATTTCTTCCGATACTTGAAGATCTCAAGCCAGAGTGATCCGCGCGCCAACACCATCCCCTCTTCATCTGGGCAATGGGAAAGCGCTCGTTGCCTCGAAGCCGAGCTGAAAGCAATTGGGCTTAAAAACATCAAACTCTCAGAGGAGTGCATCCTGACAGGCTATTTGCCCGGGACTGTTCAGGGCGTTGATAAAGTCGGGTTTTGCGCGCACATGGACACTGTAGACGTTTCATTGTCTCCTCACGTTCGCCCGCAAATTCTGACGTATGATGGTGAAGATCTTTGCCTGAATTCAGAGCAGAACATTTGGTTTAAAGCCGTAGAGCATCCGGAAGCAGCGCCCTACGTCGGTCAAGAGATCATCTTTTCGGATGGAACGAGTGTGCTCGGTGCCGACAACAAATCCGCGATAGCCATCATTATGACCCTGTTGAAAGAACTATATGAAACGGGAGAGCCTCACGGAGATATCTACGTCGCGTTTGTTCCGGATGAGGAAATCGGATTGGTCGGGTCAAAGCGAATGGAACTATCTGACTTCCCAGTCGAGTATGCGTACACAATTGACGGCGGAGAAATTGGAGAGGTCGTTTACGAGACATTCAATGCCGCATCAGTCACTGTCACTATCGAAGGCGTGACTGCACACCCAATGACGGCGAAGGGTGTTTTGGTTAACCCCATCCTGGTGGCGCAAGATTTTATCGCAAAGTTCGATAGAAAACAGACGCCCGAGGAAACAGAGGGTCGTGAAGGTTTCTGGTGGTTCGGAGGTGTTTCCGGAAATCAGAACAGCTGTCAACTTCAGATGAATATCCGGGATCACGATCTGTCCAACTTTAGGAGCCGAAAGGAGTTTGTCCTTGCTGCAGTTGAAGAGCTCAAAGCTGAATATCCGCGGGCGAACATCACGTGCAAACTAACAGATGTCTATGGAAACATCTCTAACTCGGTGAAGCCAAGTCATCGCGCGATTGCGCAAATTTATGAGGCGATGGAAGCTGTCGGTGTAGCGCCGAAAACCATAGCCATGCGCGGCGGGACGGATGGTTCAGCCCTCGCTGAAAAGGGCTTGGTTGTTCCGAACTACTTCACAGGCGGGCACAACTTTCACTCTCGCTTTGAGTTTTTGCCAGTGCCAGCGTTCCGCGCAGCCTATAATGTGACGAGAAAGATCGTTGATATTGTGGCTCAGCGAGCGCGGTAGCAAGCAAATAGGTTGAAAGATGCCTGCCGGTCCTGAAGATGAAGACCGGCAGGCTGCCGACAATCAGATGCGTTCAGGGGTGTGCTTTCGGAGTTCCGCTCTAGCAATCTGGCGTCGGTGTACAGCGTCCGGCCCGTCGGCAAACCGAAGGGTTCGAAGGTTTGTCCATTGTTGGGCAAGTGTCGTGTCTTGGCTAATGCCTTTGGCACCCAGCAGCTGCATGGCTTCGTCCGTAACCTTCAGTGCCATGCGCGGTGCGACTACCTTGATTTGGCTGATCCAAATGGCTGCTTCTTTGGGTGTTGCGTGGTCCATCATCCACGCAGCCTTGAGGCAGAGTAGCCGCGCCTGTTCAATTTCCATGCGGCATAAGGCAATAATGTCGTGGTTTGCTCCAAGCTGGTGCAGAGGCTTGCCAAATGCTTCGCGGGTGAGGGCGCGTTTGCACAGGGTCTCAAGAGCGGCTTCTGCAAGGCCAATTGCACGCATGCAGTGGTGAATGCGGCCCGGTCCAAGGCGCCCTTGAGCGACTTCAAATCCAGCGCCTTCCTCCAACAACATGTTTTCAGCTGGAACACGAACCTCTTCAAATCGAATGTGCATGTGTCCATGCGGCGCGTCATCGTGGCCGAACACCTCCATTGGCCTCAGCTTCGTAATGCCCGGCGTATCAGACGGGACAACGATCATCGAATGTTGCCGATGCTTTCCGCTGTCCGTCGGTGTATGGACCATGACAATGTAAACTGCGCAGCGGGGATCGCCCGCGCCGGAGGCCCACCATTTCTCGCCGTTTAAAACATAGCTATCCCCATCTCGGATGCAGGACATGCGCAAGTTCGTGGCGTCAGAAGAGCCCACATCCGGCTCCGTCATGAGATATGCAGAGCGGATTTGTCCATTTAGAAGGGGCGTAAGCCAACGCTCCTTGAGGGCAGGGGTGCCATAGCGTTCCAGAACCTCCATGTTGCCCGTGTCCGGTGCATTGCAGTTGAACACTTCCGGGCCCAGCCGAGACTTTCCCATCTCCTCTGCCAGGTAGGCATACTCCACGGTAGTCAGTCCGTAGCCTCTTTCCGAATCAGTAAGCCAGAAATTCCAAAGGCCGCGCTCTCTGGCCTTTGCCTTTAGCCCCTCAAGGATTTCGGTCTGTCTTGCTGTGAAGGTCCAGCGTCCTTCGCGTGGCACTTCATCGAAGTACTCTTGCTCAAGCGGAAGAACCTCGTCCTGTATCATTTCGGAAATCATTGCAATCAAAGGTTTAACTTTGTCACTGGCACCTAGATCCATGGCAGCCGGCATAATGTTTTTCTCCCTGAAATCGATGAATAAATGGTCCTTCGAAGCGGTCTCAAGTCTCTCCCATGCCCGATGAAACCTACTCGTAAGGATGGTCAGGCTGCAGCAGTTTCCCCTTTACAAACTGAGGCATACGCAAACATACTACTGAGTATGTTTTTTACGTCCCGGAAGGTCAAGTAAGTTGGACCTCTGATGTAAGCCAGAAATTTCTGTGGCATTACTACAGGTAGCTTGAACCACAACCTGACGGGGCAATCTGGGAGGAGGATCACTTGAGTTACCTTGAAGATCTGTTCAGTGTCTCGGGAAAGGTCGCGCTTGTGACCGGTGGTGGGACAGGCATCGGTTACATGATTGCGTCAGCGCTGGCGCATGGAGGGGCGCGGGTTTTAATTTGTTCTCGCAAGCTTGATGCGGTTGAGGAGGCTGCGCAGCGCATAAATGGGGAAGACCCAAGGGGCGTTGTCGAAGCGTTTCAAGCGGATGTGTCATCAGAGCAAAGCGTTGAAGCTCTGGTCGCAGAGGTGCGCGGTCGTACGGGTAAGTTGGATATACTCGTCAACAATGCAGGCGTCACATGGGGGGAGCGGCTCGAAAAGTTTCCCTTCGAGGCCTGGCAGAAGGTGATGGACGTTAATGTTGCTGGTCTTTTTCACCTTACACGCTGCCTCTTACCGCTTTTGAAGGCGTCGGCAACAGGGGATGAGCCAGCCCGCGTTATCAATCTTGGGTCTGTCATGGGATCAACCCCCATTGGCGATGGCGCATATTCCTACGCGGCCTCAAAGGCTGCGGTACACCATCTGACCCAGATCCTTGCTAAGGAGTTGGCAGCTGACCGCATTACGGTCAATGCCTTTGCGCCGGGTCCGTTTCAGTCGAAGATGACCCGCTTTGCCACGGGCACTGAGGAAAAAGCAGCGCGAGTGGGAGAGAATGTCCCTCTTGGCCGCATTGGAAGGCCTGAAGATGTTGGCGGTGCTGCGTTGTTCTTGTGCAGCAAAGCGGGGTCATATGTAACCGGCGCCGTGCTGCCTCTGTGTGGTGGCATTCACGTGGCAACGGGCACGAGCCTGTTCGATATGAGTTGAGGGGGCTATGAACGTAACTCTCGACCAACTCAAACAAACCATAGGGGCCGAGCTGCAACCATCCAGTTGGATTACGGTGGGCCAAGAGATGATATCCAATTTCGGACATCTGACCATGGACACGCAGTTCATCCATATGGATCGGGAACGGGCTGCAGCGGAAACTCCGTTTGGGGGTACCATCGCACATGGTTTCCTCAGTCTTTCACTGGCGAGCAAGATGGCGATGGAAGTCCAGCCGCGTCTCCTCGGCCAATCTATGGGCGTCAACTATGGCTTTGACAAAATTCGTTTTTTGAGCCCGGTCGCAAGTGGCAAGCGCATTCGTGGCTGGTTCACGCTTTCATCGGTAACGCCCAAAGGCAAAGAGCGGGTTTTGCTTTCCCATCATTTCAAGATTGAAATTGAAGGCGCTGAGACGCCTGCTCTGATTGGCGACTGGCTAACCCTGATTTATTTTGAAGAGGCAATTTCATGACTTTCGATTTTTCTGGCAAAACAGCAGTAATAACAGGCGCAGGTGGCGGTCTGGGCCGCGCCTATGCTTTGGCGCTTGCAGCGCGCGGCGCAAATGTGGTGGTCAATGACCTCGGCGGTGCCGTGGATGGGCAGGGCCGCTCTTCCTCCGCGGCCGAAGCCGTCTGCGCGGAGATAGAGGCTCTGGGCGCTAAGGCGATTGCAAATGGCGCGGATGTCACCAATGCTGATGAAGTCGCGGCGATGGTGCAGGCAGCTGTCGATGCCTTCGGTCGGGTCGATATCCTCATCAACAACGCTGGCATCTTGCGTGACAAGTCCTTTCACAAAATGGAAATGGCTGACTGGGACAAGGTCATTGCCGTTCATCTTACCGGCGCTGCGGTTTGCACCAAAGCGGTTTGGCCTCTTATGCGGGAGCAGGGGTATGGCCGCGTGGTCATGACGACGTCTCCCTCTGGCCTTTGTGGCAACTTCGGGCAAGCGAACTACGGTGCTGCGAAAGCAGGCCTGTGGGGGCTCATGAACACGCTGGCGCTGGAAGGGGCGAAGTACAACATCCATACCAACTGCATCGCGCCTACGGCCGTTACGCGCATGACAGAGAACCTCATGGATCCCTCGGTGGTTGATATGCTCAGCCCGGAAAACATCGCTCCTGCGGTGGTTTTCCTGTGTTCTGAGGGGGCGCCCAACAAGACGGTCATGATGGCGGCGGGTGGGTCCTATTCAGTCGCGCGCATGGTGGAAACGCAGGGCCTGCACCTTGCGCAGGCGGATCGCACACCAGAAGGCATTGCAGCGCGGTTTGAGCGCATTTCAGATCTCTCGCAGGCCTATTCGTCGGCTTCCGCTTTTGATCATGTCGCGAACATCATGAAGGCGCCACGCGATGAATAGTCACGGTACAACTCAGCCGGAGAGGGGGCGGCCATGGCAGGACTAGTGCATAGCTATGATGCGGTGCAGCTGGAGCGTTATCTGGCTGACCATGTGCCCGGTTTCACGACGCTGGACGGCTTTGAAAAGTTCGCTGGCGGGCAGTCAAACCCCACCTACAAGGTCACTTCGGGTGAGCGCACCTTTGTTCTCAGAGCCAAACCGCCGGGCGATCTGCTGGCCTCAGCCCATCAAGTCGACCGCGAATACCGCGTCCTGTCCGCGCTGGAAAACACGGATGTGCCAGTGCCGCGTACCTATCACCTCTCTGGTGAACAATCGCCTCTTGGCGCGCAGTTCTTTGTAATGGAGTTTCTGGATGGGCGGATTTTCTGGGATCCCGCGCTGCCAGAGCTGCAACGCGAAGACCGCCGTCCTTTGTTCTTAGCCATGAACCGCACCTTGGCCGCGTTGCATGAAGTGCAGCCGGAAGCCGTCGGTTTGGCGAATTACGGCAAGCCGGGGAACTATTTCGAGCGTCAGACCGATCGTTGGGTCCGTCAGTATCGTGCCAGCGAGACCGACCCCCAACCGGACCTGGAAGCGGTCATTGCGTGGTTGCAGGCCAATATGGTTTCCGATGATGGGCAAGTGTCACTGGTCCATGGGGATTTCCGATTGGACAATCTGATGTTCGCACCCGGTCGGCCTGAGGTCATCGGGGTACTGGACTGGGAACTGTCTACCTTGGGGCATCCGCTCGCAGATCTTGCCTATCAGTGCATGCAGTGGCGACTGCCCAATAAGGGGATGTTGCGGGGGCTTGCAGGCATAGACAGGGCGTCGCAAGGCCTGCCAAGCGAGCGGGAATACGTCGCCGAATACTGCCAGCGCCGGGGTTGGTCTGGCGTTACCAATTGGAACTTCTATCTGGTCTTCAGCATGTTTCGGCTTGCGGCCATCGTGCAGGGTATCTTGCACCGGGCGGCAAACGGCACGGCTTCCAACCCGGGGACCATAGACCAATTCGGACCCGCGCTACGCCTACTGGGCAGCATGGCGCGGGATCTAACCGAAACACCCTCAGAGGTTCATCTCTGAGGGGCGGAACTTGAAAGCCCTTAAGTCTGGAGGGATAGGAATGCTTGCGGAAATGAATAAGTCTCAGCTCGAAATTCTGGAAGCTGCGGCAGATTGCTTTGCAAATTATGGTGCGGACGCGGTGTCTATTGACGATATTGCGCGGCATCTCCACGCCACAAAAGGCCGGATCTACCATCACTTCCGGTCCAAGTCAGAGCTTCTTTGTGCCGTGCGCATGCGCTCTGTGTCTCTGATGTTCGATCAGATCGCGCCCATCGTGGACAGTATCGACGACCCGCTGGAAGCCATGAAGAAAATGGCCTTCACCCACGTCCAGCTCATCTTGGGGCACCACAGTTTCCACCGTGTGGTCTCGGAGGATTTCCGGGTGTTCTTCAACCGTTCAACCACGCCGGATGAGCGCCGCCAGATTCAAGAGATCATCGACAAGCGTACAGCCTATGAAAACCTGTTCCGGGAAGTGCTGCGGAAGGGCATGAAGTCAGGCGTCTTTGCAGAGCGCCCGATTTCGTTGACCGTGCATAGCTTGATAACGCTGCTCAACAGCCCCTCCATCTGGTACAGCCCGCGTCCAAATCAGACGCAGGATGACCGTGATGTAATTGCGCGTGATCTGGCGCAGATGGCGCTTGGCGCGCTGGGTGTAAAGGACGCCTGACTGAGACCGCTGCGCAGATTAATCGCGCAGTTCCGGGCAGCAGAACATCTCTCGTGCAGGCAGCAGTTCCAGTGCGGTATGGGCCAGGTCAATCATCGGACGAAGGGGATAGGTCTGGTCCAGCCCACGGCATGCACGCACATGCTCCAGCGCCACCTCGAAGCTCGGGAACTCGGAGGCTTGGCAAAGGTGCAGGTAGAGTGCAAGAACAGTGGCTGACCGGCTACGGCCGCCACGGCAGTGGATCAACACGTTCCCCTGACGGTGAGGGGGGTAGTGGTCTTTGCCAGGGCTGGCCTGTCCAATAACGCCCGCAAGCGCAAATACACCCGAGAGCAAATGGTGGGCCGTGTTGCCGTTACCATCAATCAGGCCTATATGTGTGCGCCGCACTGCTACGCCGTTCGGCAGCGTGAGCGGAAGCATCTCCACGTTGACGGCGAAGTTCATTGTGGATGTGATGCCTTCCCGCATGAGCAGTTCTGGATCACTCGCTGCCACCTTGTTGCCGATGAACAGGGAAATCGCCGGATAGCCCTTCAGATGGTAGACGGGAATGGCAACAGGCGTCAGGTCCTCTTTCTTCTCGTCGGAAAGTGGGGTTGTCAGGCTGTTGTCAGACATCAAGCGTCCTCTCATTGTGGCAGTCCGCGCTTGCCGGGGTCAGCGGAATTATACGGTCCCAACATAGCCGCTCTCCGAGCTTGGCCAAGAGTTTGGGGGCTTTATCCTTCTCAAGGAACGCTGGTACCACTTTTTTCGCCTGCGTCTCATCAGCCAACGCGACGATGTCCTTCATACGAGGATGTACGTTCCAGGGCAACCATTGGGCCTTTTTGGCGTCCAGCAATTGGCGGGCACGAGAGTTGTTTGGCACAAAACCAGTAAAGATGAAGCGAAAGCCGCTCGTATCCCCATTCGCCAGAGCCTGGCTCAGCCCATAGTCTGCGTTTGGCCCTGTCGCCACGATCACGTCTAGGGGGCTGGCGCTGGTTTCGGCAAGGGGGGCCTGAAGAAGAGCCGCAAGCGACTGCCGCGCTTCAGGTCGTATCAACCCGCTGTTGGGGCGGCTCAAGTAGCGCAGTTCGCTAGCGATTTGAGCGTCGAGCTTTACCGGAAGACCCGCTTGGTGGAGCGCCACGGCCATCTCAGGGCCCCGTCCGCCCGTTGGTACGCACAGAACTGCGCCTCCACGAGAGGCCTCTACAACGGCCTCGATTTGATCGCAAAGACTGTCGTTTCGGTCTCCATAAGAGGCATCGGCAATGACCACACCTGCTCTTGGCGGCCTGTCGAATGGCAGAAGCGCGGATTCAACGCTGTGATCGCCCATGTAGAGAAGCCCATCGCCCGCATCCAAATGAAGCCAAAGCCCACCGGGGGCGTGTCCCGCCTGGCCAACGGTGAGTGTCGTACCACCCACACTTATTGCACCTTCAAGTGGCAACACGTGCCGGTTGGAGGCCGGTACAGGGGCGTCTTGCAGAAACGACCAGGTTGCAGCGCTGGCATAAACGCTGGGGTTGCCGAGCTGCGGGAGCAGCGACAACGCGCCTGCGTGGTCCACGTGGGCATGGCTGAGAACCACGGCCTCGATGGAATCGACACCGTGAAAATTAGGTAGAACACCCGGCTCTGGGCCTTCACCCAGATCCAGAAGAATCTGTTTCCCTTGGAGGTGAATCAGAAACGCAGCGGGCAACTTGCCACCCACGCCGCTGATTGCCGTCAGTTTAGGCACAACGAGCTCCGAGTTTTTTGAGATTGATTTAGCGTTGGCTGGCAATCCTTTAGCTCTCCAACATGTCGGGGCTGTGAACATGGCTATCATCAAACTGAGTTCATGATTCACGGTTCTGTAAACTATCGATTCCTATGCTCGGCCTAGTCGAATTAAGAGGCTGTTCACCATGATTACAGATGATATCGAGGTCATCGATTACTCCAACAGTGTGGAGCAACTTTTGGCGCCATTTGCGGGCGTCTTGGGGCAGGACTACGACGGCTATCGGGGCCACATTTATCGCAACCTGACGTATACGCTGCACTTTCTGGATGGTGATGAGACATTTCGACCAGAGATTGAAGCGGCGCTGGTTTATCATCACATCGGCCTGTGGACCCATTCAACCTTACACTACGTCAAGCCGTCTTTGGAGCGATTTGGCCGTGATAGTCGGCGGTTTGGCTGGGATCTGGACAACATTCTGGTCTGGGACATCATCCAGTGGCATCATAAGTTGTTCTGGTACCGTGGTCCCAATGCTGACGTAATCAACGCCGTGCGAAAGGCCGACTGGGTGGATGCATCGGGTGGGCGCATTCGCAAGGGGCTGTCTTCCGAGCAGGTGCGTTTGGTGCGGGATGCAATCCCGGAGGCTGGGTTTCAAAAGGCACTGCGACGCATGTCGCGCGAACTCAAGGGCGGAAACTGGGCCAATGACCTCGTGTGGATGTGCTTGAAGGTTCAAAAGCTCTGAGTATTGGAAGAAGCCAATAGAACCGCCAGACGAGATTTCATGTTGCGTGAAATTGATTCATGAATTTCGCCGGGAAACTGACGGGGTAAAGTAGTTTCCTGATTTGTGAGGGCTGCCTCCAGGGCATTTGCAACCTGCTCAAGCGCTTCTACGAACAAGGCTTCGGGCAGGGTGGCGGCCCTCAGCGTTTCTTTGAAGTGACGGGCGTTGATACGGTCGAAACGATAGTGGTTTGAACGCCCGAGCGAGAGCGCAAGCTTCAGCTGTTTGCGCTCGATCATGCGGGCATCAACGCTCGGCTGGGCGCTTAGCACGTCATAGATCGGGGTAAGGCGAAATCCGCCTCCTGGGCTGAGGAACACACTGAAATTCTTGGCATGTCCATCTGTTGCAGCCATGAGCCAGAACACAAGCTGGGCCTTGATGAGCGTGAGCTGATCTTCCCGTGGCGTGTCGCTGCCCTTCAGAAGCCGCAGCATTTGGACAAGGCCTGGCCCACCCTCCGCTTGATACTTGAGAGTGGGTGGAACAGATAGCGCCTGACAGAAGTCTTCCTGAGGCAAGCGCAGAAGGCGGCCATCTTTGGTGTGGCGACGGTCGAACCGCTCAATGACCAACGCGGTTCGCTCGCCAAAATGCTGTATTTCTACCGCTGGCACATGGAAACCGAGCTTTTCAAGCAGTGTCAGGCAGTAGTATTCGTTTTCAACGCTGGTGGTGAGATCAATGCCGCCGGGCAGATGACCGATTGCTGGCTTGAGAATGTGGGTGGTCGGTGTTGTGCCATGCGGTTGTTTCCAAACGCCGTCATGACGCAATAGCGCCGTCTTTTCTTGTGCCCCGGCCACTGAAATGCGGAAGTCCTGTTCGGTGGAAACGCCCAGTGGTACGCGGGCCAACCCATTGAGAAGACGTTCAATTTGCTCCTCCGATAGGGCCGAGCCATTGATGCGCGTCGTATCTGAGGGGGGCAGGTCTGTGTCCGGCCAAAACTGTAGGGCTCCCACGCAATCCCGGCCGATCTGGGTCAGCAAACTGTACGCATCGGTGCCGCGCGCGCCCACACGCTCGGCCACTTGTCGGCGAAGGAGTTCAGAATCTGGAAGCAAGTTCTCAAAGACCGCCGTGACCACTTCGCCCGTGTAGGCGTCAGGCCGCAGCGGAAGGGACAAAGAGATGGCGAAACGGTGGGGCCAGTCCAACCATTCAGCATCGTAAGTGAATGAAACAGAACCGCTTTTTGCTTTGAAGAGCGTTCCAACCATTCGGTTGTTCAAGAGCACTTTCAAAGGCTTATAGGCAGGTTTGCGGCCCATTAGAACAGATCCTCAATGGCGTCCATGCTGCCCTTTGAGCGGGTCGCCACCTGCAGCTCCAGATTCAGCGCTGCGAGGACCGATAGCAGCGTCTCCAACCTCAAGGCGGCGTGACCGGTTTCAATCTGAGATATGGTGCCTTGACGCACGCCGACACGTTGCGCAAGCGCATTTTGGCTAAGATTTTGGGCCTTTCGGGCATTCCTGATCACTGTTCCCAGTTGTTCTGGGGTGCGGGCGGGCGCGTTCATGGATCGGTCCTATACGCTGATCGATATAAATTCATATTATACAGTGTGGCGTATAATGTCAATTTATCGAATGTGGCGTATAGGCTTATCCAGATTGAAGCGGAGGAATGCCCAGAAGCAAAATCGGCGCACCATACAGCCCTGAAACGCCGGAGCGCCCTGAACAGAGGGGCTGCCAACATGGGATCGCCTGCGATAAGGCGCCGGAGTTATTCCCCCAGAAAAGGACCGTTTGCTGTTTTAGCGGCGAAACTTATCCCTCATCAAGGACGTGACAAGAAAACTCGGTGCCCTGCGGCCAGCTGACCAAGGCATTGTCGCCCTTGATCCAAAACTGCACGCCAAAGTCGGCCACATATCGCGCGCCGGACCCGGAGACTTGCAACAGCCCCACCGTGACTTCCTCGCCGCGTTCCAACCGTACACCCGGCTTCAACGAGTTGTAAAAGCTTGCAGAAATGCGCCGAGGCGGTTCACCGTCACAGGCATAAGTGACCGCGTTCACTAGAGGTGCAAGGCTGTAGAGCACCTCAAGCGTGGAGAGACGATCTTCATAGGCAGTCTGGACGCAGGCTTTGATGTCCTCTGCTTTCCAGCAGTCGTTTCGGCCCTTTATCCACCCACGCTGGGTCGCTTGCCACTGGTTCACAATGGCTTTTTCCCCTTTTGCGGCCAACGTTTGCTCCTGCTGAGCCACTGTCTTCCAAAGATCGCTCAGCTTCAGATCGAGCGCTGCCAGCTCGCCGTCTTCACAGATAATGGATTCAACTTCGCCAGAGGCCTGTTGGCAGTCAAAGGAAGGTTCCAGCGCCATACTTGTTCCCGTTTGTGCGCCAAGTGTGAGGAGCATAGTGCAAAGCAAGGGGAGGGGGTGTCTCATGGCATTTCTCCTCGGGGGCGAGATGGTGGTCGTATGGGGGCTTTGTCACAGCGCGGCAGTGCTTGGCCGGTGTGCTAACGTGTTCTTCTTGCTGATTAAAAGTGGGCCGTGGCTTTTCCATGGCGAAGGGGGTATCACTTGGACGCAGTTGAGCATACCGGCGAATATGGGGGATTTGCGAAGATGACTAAGATTGTCTTTCTGGACAGGGGAACAATTGGACCAACGGTCACAATTAATCACCCTTCCTTTGCGCATTCTTGGGAGGAGTTTGAGCAAACAGCACCGGACCAGGTCGTCCAACGGTTGAAGGGGGCAGAGATTGCCATCACCAACAAGGTGCCAATTCGCGCAGATCATCTCGAACACCTTCCTGACCTCAAGATGATCGCCGTAGCTGCAACCGGCTATAACATTCTCGATGTAGCGGCGTGCCGGGCTCATGGTGCGGTTGCGTCGAATGTGCGTCGGTATGCACAAAAGACGGTTCCTGAGCACGTTTTTGCGTTGATTTTTGCACTGCGACGCAATCTGGTCGGCTACCGGCAGGATGTCATCGATGGGGTCTGGCAAAAATCCGGACAGTTCTGTTTTTTCACTCACCCCATCAAAGATCTGTCTGGCTCTCGGCTTGGCATCATTGGCGGCGGTGCGCTTGGGGAGGCGACAGGTGCCATCGGCAGGGCGCTTGGAATGGAAGTCGTCTACGCCGGGAGGAAAGGGGGACAAGTTTCAAAGCCGGGCTATCTGCCCTTTGAAGAGGTCCTGGCCACGAGTGATGTATTGAGCCTGCATTGTCCGTTGACCCCGGAAACGGAAGGTTTGATCTCCTTGGCTGAGTTCGAGCAGATGGCGCAGCGCCCGCTGTTGATCAATACGGCGCGGGGTGGGCTGGTTGATGAGGCGGCCCTCGTAGAGGCGCTGAACAGAGGGCTGATTGCCGGTGCCGGTTTTGACGTGCTTACCAGCGAGCCCCCTGCAAGTGACAATCCGCTCATGAAAATTGCTAAGCGCCCGAATGTGATCATCACGCCCCATGTGGCGTGGGCCTCTGAGGAGGCCATGCAAACCCTGTGGGACCAGCTGATCGGGCACATCGAGAACTACAAGCGTGGGCACCCGACCAATGTCATCACTTGAGTATGAGTGCTACATGTGATCGTGGTAGTGCAGGCTGTCGTCAGGAGCCTGTGCCCGATCGGTCATGCCGTAGTCGCGCAGTACATGAGCAACCCGCAGACGATAGCCCTTGAAAATGCCATTGCGCCCGCGGGCCTGCGAGATCCGGTGGGCGGCTTTGTTCCGCCATTCCTTGACGGCGGCTTCGTCGCGAAAGAAGGACAAGGACAGAATTTTGTTTTCGTTGGTGAGGCTTTGAAACCTCTCGACGGACAAAAAACCATCCACCCGCTCCAGCTCCTCTCGCAGCAGCTTCGCAATTTCCATGTAGGCTGTTTTCTGGCCGGGCTCTGGCTCCACCTCAAAAATAACGGCGATCATGGCTGTCCCTCCCTGCATTTTGTGGCTAAGTTGTATACTGATGTATTCAATAATCATATTAGCCAGCTTGGAGGGCAAGTATATGGCAATATTGGCGCTGGACCATGTGCAGATTGCGATCCCTGAAAATCAGGAGGACGCCGCCCGCAAATTCTACATTGACCTTCTTGGCTTTGAAGAAGTCGAAAAGCCGCTTGTCTTGAAGTAACGAGGTGGGCTTTGGCTTCGTGCAGGAACAGTGCACCTACATCTGGGCGCGGATGAGAGGTTCCAGCCCGCCTTGAGAGCGCACCCGGCGTTTCTATGCGATGATCTCAGCACTTTGCAGAAGGCGTTGGCAGCGAGTGGTTACCCGATGCAGCATGATGCGCACCTGAAAGGCTATGACCGTTTCTTCACTGCGGATCCTTGGGGCAATCGTATTGAATTGATGTCGCGTACGACATAGCGAACAATATTGACATTAAAACGAACGTATGTGCACTTTACCGAACGATTTGTTGAGTGGAGTGTCCCCTATGGTTTTGGAACAATCGGATTTCAGCGAGGCACGGAAGGGGTTTATCGAGATAACACCTCTTGCTGTCGGCGTTGGCTTCTACGGTTTGGCGTTCGGTCTACTGGCCGCTCAAGCGGGGCTGTCGAGCCTTGAAGTTGGCTTTATGGGCACATTCGTGTTTGCGGGATCGGCGCAGATTGTGGCGGTGGAACGTCTGATGGCCGGTGCCGGGGCGGCGGCCGCAATCATTGCAGGTCTTGCGCTGAACCTTCGGTTGCTGCTGATTACGGCTTCTGTTAGCAACGTTTTTTCTCAAAGGCCGCTGTGGCAACTGGTGCTTGGGCTGCATCTGACCACCGATGAGAACTGGGCCATGATGTTGGCTCGGCAAAAGCGTGGTGGTGCCTCGGGCTATTGGTATCTGGTTGGCGGCGGAATGGCACTACTGTTGATCTGGTTGGTTTCCACCGTGGCTGGCGTCGTTGTGGCAACGTCCATTCCATCCCCCAAAGCGTTGGGCCTCGACTTTGCCTTCACAGCGGCGTTCATCGCGATTGCGCGCTCACTCTGGCGCGGGCCGCAGGATCTCTTGCCATGGCTATGCGTGGTGGCCGTTGTGGTGATTGGGCTTTATTCCGGTGTCTTGAGCGAGACGTGGGTGTTGATCGTCGCAGCGCTGGCAGGAACAACAGTGGCGGGAGTGCGCAGATGAGCGAGACATGGCTGGTCATCGTCGGGCTTGCTGCGCTGACGTTTCTCATTCGCTTCTGTGGCTGGGCACTGGGTCAGCGGTTGCCGCAGACAGGCTTTTGGGCGCGGTTTCTTTCTGCGCTGCCCGGGTGCCTGATTGTGGCGCTTGTGGCGCTGTTTACTGTGAAAGGCGAGAGCGCTGAGCTGATCGCCAGTGGAATTGCAGTTATGGTGGCGCTTCTTACGCGCAGTTTGCCCGCTACCATGGCCATTGGCATCGTGGCGATTTGGGCGCTACGCACTTACGCCTGACGGCCGCTGCAAACAGACGCTTTTATTAGGGAATGGAAGAATGGACATGAGCGAAAGCGCGAAAAAGGCCATGACGGCGGCCATTGCCGCAGCGATTATCCGCGAGCGGACCAAGGCTGGCCTGTCCCTTTCTGCGCTTGCTGCCAAAGCGGGCCTGTCAAAATCAACGCTGTCGCAGTTGGAAGCGGGCGGTGGGAACCCGAGTGTCGAGACCTTGTGGGCGATCGCGACGGCCCTTGGCATTCCGTTCAGCTTTTTGTTTGAAGCGCCACCGGCACGAACGACTTTGATCCGTGCCGGAGAGGGCAAGCGCATTGACGCGGAAAGCTCGGCGTTTCAAGCCGTGCTTCTGGCTTCTTGCGCACCGCAGACACGCCACGACATTTATCAGGTGGCGCTTTCTGCTGGAAAGCCTCAATGCAACAAGGCCCATCCACGCGGCACGTTGGAGCACCTGATTGTCATGGAAGGGGAGGTGCGGGCCGGACCAAAAGGCGCTGAAGAGGTGCTGCAGCAAGGCGATTACTACGCGTTTCCCGGAGATGAGCCACACCTTTATGAGGCCCTCAGCCCTCATGCCCGCATCATGCTGGTCATGGAGAGTGGTTGAAGCTCGTGTCTAGATGATCTTGTACATGAACGTTGTTGCGTCGAGGCGGTCGCTGTCCGGGGCCTTGGCGAAGTTTGGGATGCTGCCTGCTGTTTCATAGCCGAGGGATGCATAGAGCGGCTCGGCGCTATCCCCGGTGCGGGTGTCCAGCGTGATCAAGGTCTTGCCGTGGGCGCGGGCTTCCTCTTCCAGTGCGATCATGAGCGCGCGCGCAATACCCTTGCGGCGGTGGGAAGGATGCACGATCAGTTTGGCCACTTCTGCCCTGTGGGCCTGATTGGGCGGCATGTCGATGTCAAGCTGAACGGTGCCTGCCAGCTCTTCCTCCCAATAGGCGCAGAGCAACAAACAGCGGTTCGCCTCAACGCTGGGAAAGACCTTTTCTTGCCAGAAGCGACGGGCGGCTTCTGGTGTAAACGGCAGGATGAAGCTGATGCTGGCACCGGCGTGAACCGCTGCGTGGAGTGTTTGAGTGAGCGGTTCCAATGCCAGCGGCAAATCTGCGCTGCCAAGTTTCTTGAGGTTCAGCATCAATCGTTGGTTCCTGTCACTGCAACCAGACCGCCGACTTCCTTGAGGAAAGTCACGACCTCGTCGACCCCATCCCCGCGCTTCAGGTCGGTGAAGCAAAACGGCTTGCTGGCGCGCATTTTCTTTGCATCCCGCTCCATGACGCCAAGGTCGACTTCCACATAAGGTGCAAGGTCCTTTTTGTTGATGATGAGCATGTCGGAGCGCACGATGCCGGGGCCCCCTTTGCGCGGGATCTCCTCGCCCTGCGCCACGGAGATCACATAGAGGGTGATGTCTGCAAGATCCGGTGAGAAGGTGGCCGCCAGGTTGTCGCCGCCGCTTTCTATGAAGACCATGTCCAGACCGGGGTGCCGCTCTATGAGTTGATCAATGGCCTGCAGATTGATGGTGGCGTCTTCGCGAATGGCGGTGTGCGGGCAGCCGCCGGTCTCTACCCCCAGCACCCGGTCTTCAGGCAGGGCCTGCGCACGCACCAACGCTGTGGCGTCTTCGCGGGTGTAGATGTCGTTGGTCACAACAGCGATGGAAAACTGGTCGCGAAAGGCGAGGCAAAGCTTTTCCGTCAGCGTGGTTTTGCCTGAACCAACAGGCCCTCCAATGCCGACGCGCAAAGGTCCGTATGATCCGCTCATGATCGAAAAATCCTTGTAGGTTCGGTTTCATGCGCCATGCTGGCGATGTCTGACAGGATGGCAGCGCTCCCAAGAGCATCCAAAGTGGCCCCTTGTGAACGCTCTGTGAGGTTGATGAAGGTCTGTTCCAGATCGGCGAGCAATTGCACGCCCTCCGATTGGCCAAGGGGCACAAGGCGCAGGCACACCGAGACCAGATTGCTGGTGAAGCTCTGCAGGTAGCCGAGTTTCAGCTCCTCAAGGGGGATGTGTGTTCGCGCTGCTGCAAGCCCAACCGCCACTGGCAGTGCGGCACTCTTTCCAACCGCTGCTGCCATGGGGTCTGACTGCCCGATCCACGGCTGTGCGTAGGTGAGAAATGCTGTGCCCTGCCGCTGTGTTTCCAAATAGCGTTCTGCACTGGGTGCCATGGCAAGGCAAAGGCTGTTCACCTCTGCCAGCCGGGCGCTGTCGTTTTCTGTGGCAGCTGCATGGCTTTGTCCCAAAACCAGCAGATCGTTCCAGCCCGAACCATGGTTGAGTACGCCTTGCAGCCACTCCTTTGCCGTTTCTGCGCTTTGAATAACTCCCGCGTTGATGGCAGTTTCCACGCCGTGACTGTAGGAGAATGCACCGATCGGGAACGCGGGCGACAGCCATGTGAGCAGCCGCAAAAGCGCCGTTCGGCCATCGGGATCAGTTATGGCTGTGGTCATGCGAATGATGGTGACTGTGGCCGTGACTGTGTGAATGAGAGCTGCTGCGGTTGGACTTGTGATAAGCGCCGCGGACCGGTGAGAACGCCCCTTCAATTTCGGTGATGGTCGCGCCGAGGCCTTCGAGCATTTCCTTGATGACGTGATCCTTGAGGATCACGATGCGGTCCAGCTCGATCTGCGAGGGCAGGTGCCGGTTGCCCAGATGCCAGCACAGCTGAGAATGGTGCAGGGCGTCGCGGGCTTTGACTTCGTAAAGCGGCTCCACAGCGGCCTTTATCACGACGAATGTGCCGCCTTCTGTTTCAATGGCGTCGCCCTCATCAAACGAGACGGCATCAGCTACTTCGAACAGGACTTTCACCTCTGTATCAGTGGTGAGCACCTTGCGGCGCAGATGGCGTTCGTCATGGGAGAGTGTGACGGTGCCAAGAACTTCGCCAGAATACTCTCCGGCGCGTTTGAATGTATGTGCAGTAAACATCAGAACAAGAAATACCTTTGCGCCATGGGAACCACTTCTGCCGGTTCGCAGGTGAGAAGCTCACCGTTTGCGCGAACCTCATAGGTTTCGGGGTCTACCTCCACGTGCGGCGTGGCGCTGTTGTGGATCATGGAGGCTTTTGAAATGCCCGACCGGGTGTTGTTGACCGCGAGCATCTGTTTGGCGGTGCCCAGTTTTTCCGGGAGGCCCGCATCCAGAGCCGCCTTGCTGACAAAGGTGACAGAGGAGTTTGTCAGGCTCTTGCCATAGGCCGCGAACATGGGCCGGTAGTGCACGGGCTGCGGTGTTGGAATGGAGGCATTGGGGTCACCCATCATGGCCATGGCGATGGTGCCGCCGGTAAGTACCATGTCTGGCTTCACGCCGAAGAAGGCCGGTGTCCAGAGCACCAGGTCGGCGCGTTTGCCCACTTCGATGGAACCGATCTCCCGTGACAGCCCGTGGGCGATGGCGGGGTTGATGGTGTACTTGGCGATGTAACGCTTGACGCGAACGTTGTCATTGTCGCCGGTTTCTTCCGGAAGAGCGCCGCGCTGACGCTTCATCTTGTCGGCAGTCTGCCAGGTGCGGATCAGCAGTTCGCCCACGCGGCCCATGGCCTGACTGTCCGAGGCGATGATGGAGAACGCGCCCATGTCGTGCAGAATGTCCTCTGCGGCGATGGTTTCCTTGCGGATGCGGCTTTCGGCAAAGGCCACGTCCTCGGGAATGTTGGCGTCCAGATGGTGGCAGACCATGAGCATGTCCAGATGCTCGGCAATGGTGTTGCGGGTGTAAGGACGTGTCGGGTTGGTGGAGGACGGCAGGACGTTTGAAAGGCCGCAGACCTTGATGATGTCCGGCGCATGGCCCCCGCCTGCACCTTCCGTGTGGAAGGCATGTATGGTGCGGCCCTTCAGGGCATCGATGGTGTTCTCCACAAAGCCGCTTTCATTCAGCGTGTCCGTATGGATCATCACCTGAACGTCGTAGCTGTCTGCCACGCTGAGGCAGGTATCGATGGCCGACGGGGTGGTTCCCCAATCCTCATGAAGCTTCAGCGCGCAGGCCCCGCCAAGCACCATTTCCTCCAGCGCCTTGGGGTGGGAAGCGTTGCCCTTGCCCGCAAACGCAAGGTTCATGGGAAAGGCGTCTGCCGCCTCAATCATCCGAGCGATGTGCCACGGACCGGGCGTGCAGGTGGTTGCCAAGGTGCCATGGGCCGGACCCGTGCCGCCGCCAAGCATGGTGGTGACGCCAGAGGTTAGGGCCTCCTCGATCTGCTGGGGGCAGATGTAGTGAATGTGCGCGTCCATGCCGCCGGCTGTCAGGATCTTTCCCTCTCCAGCAATGGCCTCCGTTCCCGGACCGATGATGATGTCGACGCCGCTCTGCATGTCCGGATTGCCTGCCTTGCCAATGGCGGCAATGCGGCCGTCTTTGAGGCCGATGTCGGCTTTGTAGATGCCGGAATGATCGACCACCAAGGCGTTGGTGATGACCGTATCGACGGCCCCTTCGGCGCGGGACAGCTGGCTCTGGCCCATGCCATCGCGGATGACCTTGCCGCCGCCGAACTTCACCTCCTCACCGTAAGTGGTGAAATCCTTCTCCACCTCGATGAAAAGCTCCGTATCAGCAAGGCGGACCTTGTCGCCCACGGTGGGGCCGAACATGTCTGCGTAGGCGGCGCGAGAAATGGAAGTTGCCATGGTCACGCCCCTCCGCTTGGTTTGATCTGGAAGCCCTGAATGGTCTGCGTTCCCCCAACGGGGATCAAGTGAACTTCGCGGGTCTGCCCAGGCTCAAAGCGCACGGCGGTGCCGGGGGCAATGTCGAGGCGCTGTCCTTGTGCGGCCTTTCGGTCAAAAGTGAGGGCGGCATTTACCTCGGCAAAGTGATAATGGCTGCCCACCTGAACCGGGCGGTCGCCAGTGTTGGCCACCTTGAGCGTGATGCTGTCCACGCCCTCGTTGAGGGTGATGTCGCCACTGGCGACAATAACTTCTCCGGGGATCATGAAGGCTCCTTATGCGGTAAACGCGAGCGCAAGACCGCCAGCAGCGAACAGGCCGCCAACAACCCGAAGGATCGTCTTGCCAGCCTTGCCAGTTGCCACCGTGCCAAAGCCAAGCCCGGCAAGAAGCAAACAGGAGGTGGCAACAGAAAAACCAAGTGCGTAGCCAACGAGGCTTCCGCCCGGCGCTTCAAGACCGTGAGCTGCCCCGTGAAACAGAGCAAACAGGCCAACGATGATGCAACCAACGGCGCATGGCAGCTTCAGAGCCAATGCAATCAACAGACCGGTTATAACAACGGACGCAAGGATTCCCGGCTCGATGAGCGGGATGGAAACACCCGCAGCTGCGAGCCCAAAGCCAAGCAGCATGGCAGCGACAAACGAGACAGGCCACCAGTAGATGCGGTTTCCGCCGACAAGAGCGGCCCAGATGCCCACCGCGATCATGGCGAGCATGTGGTCCAGCCCCCCGAGCGGGTGCAGGAGGCCGGAAACAAAGCTGGATGTGTTTTCATGGCCCGCATGGGCCGCAGCGGTCGTGACGCCAGCGAGAGTGGCTATTGCGGTGAGTGCTATAAGCTTTTTCATCGGGTTCCCCTCGGGATGGACAGGTATGAGCGGGTTATTTTGGATGCCCGCGTTCCTGCTAATGTTGTTCTTGAGTTCGATCGATCAGGCGGCGCAGCCCTCAGGCTTTAGAGTTCGTCGGGTTTGGGCTGGAAACTTGCCAAGCAAGGCGGTTGGACGCGCAGGGCGAGGGACAAGCTCACCGCCGCAGTTGGGGCAGGTGCCCTTCAGGACACTGTCGTTACAGTGCGCACAAAATGTGCACTCAAAAGTGCAGATGAAGGCGCCTTGTTGGTCGGCGGGCAAATCGCGATCGCAGCATTCACAACCGGGTCTCATTTCCAGCATGGCACTTTCCTCCTTTTGCGCCGTGTTGTGTCACCATTCACCGAATGGGCTCGTGGACGGTGACCAGTTTGACGCCATCTGGAAAAGTGGCTTCCACTTGAATGTCATGGATCATCTCTGGAATGCCTTCCATCACCTGATCACGGGTGATCACATGGGCACCTGCTTCCATAAGATCGGCTACGCTGCGGCCGTCGCGGGCACCTTCAACAACATAGTCTGTCACAATGGCAACAGCTTCCGGATGGTTGAGCTTGACCCCGCGCTCCAGGCGAGCGCGGGCAACCATGGCGGCCATGGCAACAAGCAGTTTGTCCTTTTCCCGAGGGGTGAGGTTCATTGGGACTCCTTACAAACTCCAAAGCTTGGGCAATGCGCGCTCGGGGCGCAGGCCCTGCAAAAACGGGATCAGCTTCTGGCGCAGATCAAACCCTGTGGCGGCAGTGAGCCGCGCTGTGATCTTGCCGTTGACAGTGCTGATGCCAAAGGAAAGGTCTGGTGTTTTGGGCCGCAGCGCGTCACACCGGGCCTCAAGCACCTCTTGATCTTCAGGCCCTAAATAAACAACGGAGGCAAACGCCCGTTGTCTGGCCAGAGTGCTGCTGCCTGCCGCGATTTTCGTAACCTCGCCAGAGAACAGAAGGTCGTCCGCATGAACAAGCTTGCCACCACGATGAATGCGCCAGCGGTCGCTGAAATGGGCCATTTCCACCTGCTCACCCATGGCGTCTCGCCCCAAAATGACGGCCTCGACCGCAAGAAAACGGGCATCCTCTGCCATGTGAACATGCATCTGACGGGAGAGGGAAGCGCGGTCAAACAGGATGGTTTCCTGCGGGAGCCAGTGAAGTTCCGATCCCTTGTCCAAAGAGAGGAACGAGGTGACATTGGCAGTCCCCTCACTGGCCTTGTAGATTTTCTCACAGGCCTGAGTTGTCAGAACGGAGCGGGTGTTGACCCCGGCTTCTACCGACCAGTCGAGTACGTCGCCGCCTGTCAAACCGCCGCTGGTGTTGATGAGCACAGCCTCGGCCATGTCGCTATAGACTTTGGGCAGGCGCACCTTGGCGGCTCCCTCTTGATAGAGGGTTTCAAGGCGTGTGGCGCTTGTTGTTGGATCTTCAGATGGTGCAGGTTTAAACGCAATACGACCCACACCGGCAGTGCGCTGCAGCCCCGCAACGGGGGTCGGCTTTTCTGCCAGGTTATGTGCGGTCATGGTTATTATCCAATCTTTTGATCTAAAGGTCTCCCTTGGCCGAACACAGCCAAAACGTGCCCAATCTGCGTTCGTCCTCGGTGGGTTTAGCAAGCTACGTGCCAATACTAGAATGCGGAGTTGGTAGCCCTTCAACCCACTGAATCTACGAGGGATTCAGGGTTGTGAGCATGGCCTGATGCACGCGGCCTGTTTTGCGGGATGGCAAATCTGTGCCTATAAATTAAGCAATTGCGACAAGGGTGGGTTTCTCGTGCATGAAGTGAGGCGAAACATCGCCGTCCCGCAAGGGTTTGGCTGAGAGACTAAAAGCCCGGGCGTTCTGCGTTCTTTTGCGTATTGGGGGTTGGCGGTGCTGTTTTTTGCGTCAAATGCAAAACTGATTTGTCTGCGCTCCTCTTAATCAAGCGATCTGCGCGGAGTAGGGTGCGCTCAAATCGCTAGAGGATTTAAGAAAATGACCGCTGCACTGTTCAACCCTATCAAACTTGGCGATCGGGAGCTCGCAAATCGGATCGTCATGCCGCCAATGACCCGTTCCCGCGCCAGCCAGCCGGGCGATGTGGCCAATGACCTGATGGCACAATACTACGCGCAAAGAGCTTCTGCAGGCCTGATCGTTTCCGAAGGGACGCAGATCTCAGAGATGGGCAAAGGCTATGCCTGGACGCCGGGCATCTATACCCCGGAGCAGATTGCCGGTTGGCGCACTGTGACGGATGCGGTGCATGCCAAGGGCGGCACCATGTTTGCCCAGCTTTGGCATGTGGGCCGGGTGACGCACCTCGATAACATTGGCGGCCGGCAGCCGATTTCTTCCTCAGCCATTCAGGCGGAAGGGGTCAAGGTGTTTGTCGACAACGGAACGGATGCACCGGGCTTTGTGCTCTCCGCCAAGCCGCGCGAGATGACCGTTGACGAGATCAAAGAGGTGGTTGGCGAGTACCGTCAGGCCGCGCTTAACGCCATTGAGGCAGGTTTTGACGGCATCGAGCTGCATGCAGCCAACGGCTATCTGATCAACCAGTTTATCGATTCAGAATCCAATGCGCGCACTGATGAATATGGCGGCAGCCTTGAAAACCGGCTGCGCTTTCTGGATGAAGTTGTGAGCGCCATGATCGACGCCATTGGTGCAGACCGCGTCGGAGTGCGCCTTGCGCCATTGACCACGCTGAATGGCACTGTTGATGCCAACCCGATTGAAACCTATACGGCGGCTGCCAAGCTCCTGAATGCGCGTGGGATCGTTTATCTGCATATTGCGGAGGTTGACTGGGATGATGCGCCGGACACGCCGATTGAATTCAAGCGTGCTCTGCGTGAGTCGTTTAAGGGCGTGCTGATTTATGCGGGCCGCTATACACCGCAAAGCGCGGAACAAGCGCTTCAGGACGGTCTTGCGGATATGATCGCATTTGGGCGGCCCTTTGTGGCGAACCCGGATTTGCCAGAGCGCATCAAGAACAACCAAAGCCTTGCGACCCATGATCCGAACACCTTGTTCGGTGGCGGTGCCAAAGGCTTGATCGACTATCCGACCTTTTCTGCCTGACCTGACGCCCGGCACCGCTTCACCTCCCGCGCATTGAGGCGGTGCCGTGCAAGGAGTTTTCAAATGTTGTTTGAACGTTTTAGCCATGGAGGCTTTGAGGTCTCTAATCGTATCGCCATGGCCCCAATGACCCGCTCGCGCACGTCGCAGCCGGGCGATCGGCCCAATGACATGATGGCCACCTACTACGCACAGCGCGCCAGTGCGGGCCTTATCATTTCTGAGGGGACACCAATTTCAGCGGTTGCGCGGGGCTATTCCATGACGCCCGGCATCTATACGCCTGAGCAGATCGAGGGCTGGAAGAAGGTGACTTCCGCAGTCCATGAAAAAGGCGGCAAGATCTTTGTTCAGCTTTGGCATGTGGGCCGTCGCTCTCATGAGACCATTGCTGGCGCGCAGCCTGTGGCACCCTCGGCGCTGAAAGACGAAGACAAGGTGTTCGGGCCTCTTCCTGAAGGCGGTTACGGCATGATTGAAACCGGCGTTCCGCGGGCCATGAGCGGCAGAGACATTAAGCAGACGATTGCCGATTTTGTGCAAGGGGCGAAGAACGCCATCGCGGCGGGTTTCGATGGCGTGGAGCTTCACGGTGCCCATGGCTACCTGATCGACCAGTTTCTTCGCAAGGCAAGCAACCACCGCGAAGATGCCTATGGTGGCACTCAGGAGAACCGCATGCGCTTCATGCTGGAGGCGGTTGAGGCGGTGGCGGGTGCAATTGGTGCCGACAAGACGGCTATTCGCCTCTCTCCGTTTGTGACGGAGGGCTTTGCCGAGCCTGACGACGAGATTGTTGACCTGACACTGAAGGCGCTGGAAAAAATGGCTCCGCTCAAGCTGGCGTACATCCATTTCAGCGAGAACATCTCCACCTATACCGAAGTGCCGGAGAGCTTTCGCGAAAAGGTGCGCCAGATCTATCCTGCCCCAATCATGGTTGCAGGCAAGCTGACACAGGAAAAGGCGCAGGCGCTGTTGGACAAGAACCACGCGGATTTGGTGGCATTCGGTCAGCCGTTCATTACCAATCCGGACTTCGTTGATCGTCTGCGAAACGGGATTGCACTCACGCCTGTGGGCTATGATGCCCATGCCACGTTCTATGGCGGTGATGAAAAGGGCTATACCGACTACCCCGTCGCAGCGGCCTAGATGACCCTTGAAGCCAGAGCCACGCGCTCTGGCTTTTTGCTAGGCATCGGGGCTTAGCAGAACCTCGATCAAGATTTTGTTGGTGGCTGGATAGGGCTGCGAGATCCATTCCCCGCGAAAAGTGGTGTAGCCTTGCGCTGCACAAACGAGATCGTTGTTCTCATAGCCTGGTGGGATGACCATGTAGCCCGGTGTCGGCTCGATGAAAAGGGTGTTGGGCTGTCCGGCCAGATGACAGCGCGCGCCAATTGGATTGGTGGCGACTGTGAGCAGATAGCCGCCCGGCGGGATTGCGACCTCGGTTGAGAAAGCCTTGGGCAGCCTTTCTTCATCCGTCTGGCAGCCTGCCAGCAGACAAAGGAAGCATGCGACTGCGAAATGCCTAGTACCAATGACCAAGTGTGCCCTCGGGTTTCCTGTTATTGTGTCAGGCTACGATCCCCTCATATTGAAGGAAACCCGAGGAAAAAGCGGTACTTGCTTTTGTCGGGCAAGAAAGCTTTGGAAGCCTGACGGAAACATCTGCCGGTTTTCTGCGTAATATGACCATATATGCAGGAAACCTGCAAAGAATGAGTGATCTGTTGCTTGCCTTGCCTGCTGACCAGCGCGACCGGATTTGGGTGCGTCTTGACGAAAAACACGCGGCTTTGATTGAAGAAATCATCGCCGCGCCGGAACCTGTCGCGGTGATTGAAGCGCCCGCAGGAAGTGGCAAGACGACGCTGGTTCAGCGACTAGCTGAACGCCTGAACGTTGAGTTGACGTTGGCGCCAAGCTATCGCCTTGGCAAAAACCACCAAGCGGCGATCTGCGATATGCGCACTCTCATGGGGGAGGTGCAGGCGCGCAGCGTGCTGGATGAGCAGCTTGAAAAGTGCATTTTGACGCGCCGGCCCAACTGGAACCAGCCTTGGTGCGACAAGCTTGTGCTCTATGGGACGGCGCGGGTGTTTTCGTGGCAGGACCTTTGTTTGTCCAGGGCAGAGCTGGGCGAGATCTTGCCGGAAGAACAGGCGGAGCAGCTCTATGCCGATACGCGCGGATGGCCGTGGCTTATCCGGGCTGTTTTGGAGGACAGTGCGCTGACTGAACAGCGGGCGGTCTCGTTTCTCCTGACCTACTTTTTGCAACAGGCGAGCCTTGAAGAGCTGGCGGTTTTGCGTCTTGTGCTGGAGCACGAGGATGGGCTGCGCTGCGACGCTGCTTTGAAAGACCGAGTCTTTGAAGTGAAGCGGCACTTTCAGCCACTGATCACCTCCCACGGCGACAAGCTGTGCTGGGCATTGCCGCGCCTTGTTGACGCGGCCCGCGTCGCGGTCGGGTTGCGCATCAAGGAGCATGAGGAAACCCCGGTTCGCCTTGTCACCTCTTCCTTGCTCTATGAAAACAAGATGGTACCGCAGGCTATATGCGAGTTGCAATTGGCCGGGCGTGAGGAAGAAGCAACGCGTCTGTTTGCGCGTCACGGGGGGCCGTTCTTTCTGTTTCGCTATGGGCGGCAGGCATTTGCCGATGTGCTGCGCGGGTTTGCAGCGGACAATGGCAGCGAGGCGGTGATCTCCAGCCGCGCACTGGCTGCGGCGAAGGCAGGCGATAGCGGTCGCGCCATGAAAATCATGAGTGATGCCTTCGGCGAGGACTATGCGGACTTGAGCACGGCGTTCAGGGCCACACAGCAGTTCTCCGTGCTGTTGCGCTCTGTCCGCCTTATTCTGGCGACCTATGAAGACCAGATGGTCTCAGAGGAAACCGTTCATTTGCTGGATGGTTTGATCCGCGAAATTCCGAGCACGGACCATTTCTCTCGCGGCAGCTTTTATCACTCGATGATGGAGCTGCACATGCGAACGGGAGAGATGGAAGAGGCTGAGAAGATAGCCAAGTGGGCGATTTATCACTACGAGCAGGCGGAAGTGCCCCTGCTGATGGTGAGTGTGCGCATCTACCAGTGCAACATTGCGCTAAAGGAAGGGGAGATCCCGCGGGCGGCCGCCATGCAGGAAGAGGCGGAAAAGCTGCTCGAAAGCATGGGTATGGAAGCCGAAACCGAGCGCCGGTTCAACCGCTTGGTGAAGGGGTGCATTGCCTATGAAAGGGGCGACCCACAGCCGCTCTTGACGTTCATCGATCGGGACATGGAAGCATTTGCCATTGGCGAGATGTGGCCTAGCCTTGCGGATTCTGCCGTCTACTTTGGTGCGCAGGTGCTGAACCGCCATCGCGGCATGGGGCCAGCGCGCAGTTTCCTGGAAGGGTGGCGCGTCAACCACTGGCAGGCTCCGCATTTCCGCTTCACCATGATCATGCGCCGCGTGGAATTGCTGCAAGACAACGGGCGCTGGATTGAAGCCGAGCAGCATCTTGAGACCATTCAAGGCCGGATCACCCGGCAGTGGGTTGAAAGCGCCAAGCAGGAACTGGCCAAGTTGACAGATGCCAACGAAATTTCGGTGGCGCTTACGTGGATGCGCCAGATTGCTTTCGAGCGGCCAAAGAAAACGGAGCTGCTGGAGCAGCTCGACATGTTCTTGGGCAATTACGAGGTGACGCGCAATCAGGCCCGCATGCTGACCTCGGTCAAGGCATTTGTGGCGCGCAGACAGAAGAACACAACGCTGGCGTCGACGGTGTTTCTGCAATTGCTTTCTGATGCCGCGCGATCGGACTCCATCGGCTCGCTCTACGAGGATATCATTTTCCTTGAGGAGCTGGTCAATGACCGCCAGATCCGCTCGTTCATCTTGTCCCGCGACCAGCTGCAGGACGCGCTCAACTCGCTGACCAAGGCCGATGAAACCGCACGGGCGGAGCGCAAGGACGAGACCGATCCGCTGACCCGCATGGAACGGCGCGTCCTGATGATTGTTGCCGAGGGGGCCTCCAACAAGTACGCCGCGAATATGCTCGGCCTTTCAGAGGCTACGGTCAAGTTTCACCTCAAGAACACCTACAGAAAACTGGGCTGCAAACGCCGGTCCGAGGCCATCGCAACTGCGCGCTCCATGGGCATGATTGGAGCGTGATTGGGGCATGATCTGCGATTGACACGGCGCCTTTCGGCGGCGCTGTCGATTTATCTTGAAGCTATGTCAGACATAGCATAGGTTATGGTGACATTGCTCGGGAGGATTGTTCATGGCTGGTACTGGAGCTTCAGACCGCAAGGCGCAGGTGCTTGAACGCCTCGCTCAACTTTTGTTCTCCGGGGGCATCAAGCCGGGTGGTCTGCTGCCGAAAGAGTTGGAGTTGTGCGCACAGTATGCCGTAAGCCGCGCAACCATCCGCAGTTGCCTTGGTGAGCTGGTTTCCTATGGTATCGTGAGCCGCACTTCGGGGCAGGGAACCTATGTTCAGCCCTATGAAGACTGGATGATACTGGCCCCAACCGTTGCGTCGTGGATTGCAGCTTATAGTGATGACAGTCTGCCGTTTTCCCGCGAGATGTTCCGTTTTCGCGTGACAACCGAGCCTTATGTTTCCGCAGAAGCGGCGCTCAAGGCAAAGGCGAGCGACCTTGCTGCCATGGAAACGGCTCTGGAGGGCATGGTCCAAGCCCATGAGAGCGGCAAGATGCACTACCAAGGACGCAGTCTGAGCGATTGGGATATTGACCTGCACGAGGCGGTGTATCGTGCATCGCAAAGCCTGATCTGGCTTCAGTTTTCCAAGAGCCTGCGCCCGGCTTTTTTCAGCAGTATTCGCCGTACCACACAGCAGGCCGAGAGCGATATGGCATCCAGCCTGGAGCTGCACCGCGCGTTGGTTGAGGCCATTCGACTTCGTGATGTGCATGCGGCCTTTGAGTGTTCCTGCAAGATCCTGCTGCGCAGCGCCAACGATCTCGGTGACACCCTTACCGCGGAGGCCATTGGCGAGATGCGCCATGCCCGGCTGAAATCCTGAAGAGCGGGACGGCATTTTATTTTCAAGTCAAACAGGGAGATGACCAATGAAGATCACTGGGATCAAGACGTGGCGCGTACCACCTCGCTGGTGCTTTTTGAAGATTGAAACAGATGAAGGCGTACATGGCTGGGGGGAGCCCGTGCTGGAAGGGCGTGCCGCAACGGTGGAAGCTGCGGTCCATGAGCTTTCCGAGTACATCATTGGCAAGGATCCACGCCGTGTGGAAGACATCTGGCAAATGCTCTATCGCGGTGGTTTCTACCGTGGTGGCCCGATCTTGATGAGTGCAATCGCAGGCATTGATCAGGCGCTTTGGGACATCAAAGGCAAGGCGCTCGGTGTGCCCGTACACGAGCTGCTGGGCGGGGCCGTGCGGGACAAGATGCGCATGTACTGCTGGATCGGAGGGGATCGCCCTAACGAGATTGGCCGTCAGGCGAAGGAAGTGGTCGAGAAAGGTTTCACGGCGTTCAAGATGAACGGCACCCCGGAAATGGCGATCATAGACAGCTATGAAAAGGTTGATGATGCGGTGGCGCGTATCGCCGAAGCCCGTGAAGCGGTGGGCATGGGCGTTGGCATTGCAGTGGATTTCCATGGCCGCGTACACAAGCCAATGGCCAAAATTCTTATGAAGGAGCTGGAGCCGTTCCGCCCCATGTTTGTGGAAGAGCCCGTGCTTGCGGAACACTTGCACGCCTTGCCAGAGATCGCCGGAAACGTCTCCTACCCGATTGCAACGGGCGAGCGCATGTTCTCTCGCTATGAGTTCCGGGGCGTGTTGGAGCGCGGATATGTAGATGTGCTGCAACCGGACCTGTCGCATTGCGGCGGCATTACCGAAGCTCGAAAGATCGCGACAATGGCGGAAGCCTATGATGTGGCACTGGCGCCTCACTGCCCCCTTGGGCCAATTGCGCTGGCTGCCTGTTTGACGGTGGATTTCGTCTCCCACAATGCGTTCATCCAGGAGCAAAGCATGGGGATCCACTACAACAAGGAAAACGACGTGCTCGACTACATGGTCGATCCTTCACCGCTTCAGATCGTTGATGGCTATTTGCCGCTGCTTGAAAAGCCGGGTCTCGGCGTGGAGATCAACGAGGCGTTTGTTGAAGAGCGCTCCAAGGATGCCAGCAACTGGAAGAACCCGATCTGGCGTCATGAGGATGGTTCCATCGCGGAGTGGTAGCCCGTGCATCGGAGGATGGTGAGGCAGCGCATCTTTAACTTGCGCTGCCTTTCAATTGTGTGGCGCGATGGGGCCAGTGAATACTGTCAGGCGCTCTCCCGAAAGACGTCAAAAAGGCGGCTTTCAAGCGCGGACTTTACCTCGTCCATGGGGGAGCGGTTAAGTATCTCCATAACAGAATGAGCGCGGGTCAGGCTGTAACCGGCACCGCTGCCGGAACACATGGAGTTGGTTGTTGTTTCTTCAATGTAGAGGTGCCCCATACAGAGGTCACCGACCAGATACCAATCACGCGTGTGGGACACGCGATCGATGGAAAAATTCTCAGTGCACAGTAATGCTCTTTCCAGAGTCTCCATGAACCAAACTCCCTTACTCAAGGTTGAAATGGGCGTTTAATCACTTGTCTTTAAAAATAAGCTACCTTGGGAAACTAAGTAAAACAACCAGTTTTATGAAAACTCCAAGTATTGCTCGCAATTCAGTAAGGTTGCCGTATGCGTCATGTTTATTAGTGGTGATGCGTTTAAGCGCCTGATACGGTCCGCATCAGTTTATTTTGCGTGTCAAAGAATATACTGGATCTATTAAGAAGGTCCGCGGCGATCTTTTTCACAAATCTGCAATAAAAGAGAATTTACTTGGGCTAAAGCTGAGATATTCGATCACTGTTGATGGTCCTGCGGCGGCGACACCTGTTGCCGTGCACTATGCACCATTGAGGTGTGCTCAGCGATGAGCCCGATGGCACCATTGCACGGCTTTTGGCTGGTAAACAGCGTCTTGATCTTGCCTTCAAAGACGGGATAGGGTGTGCAACCGTCCTATTACGTAGGTCACGCCACAAGAGTTTTCATGACACAGGCTGTACTCTCTCAAGGCAGGCCCCTTGGCACTGCTGAATTCGTTGCGCTGATGGCGTTGCTTACGTCGCTTGTTGCTCTTTCCGTAGACGCGATTTTGCCGGCGTTTCCCTATATTGCGACTGATCTGAATGTGGCCGATCAAAACCACCTGCAGTTTCTTGTAACCTTTGTGTTTCTGGGTATGTCGGTCGGACAGCTGGTTTTTGGGCCGGTATCCGATCGAATTGGCCGCAAACCTGCCATCTACATCGGCATGGGCATCTTTGTGGCAGGGGCTTTGCTGGCCTCTCAGGCAACAAGCCTGCCAATGCTGCTGGCGGGACGCTTCTTGCAAGGGGCGGGCGCTGCGGCACCGAAAGTTGTGATTGTGGCCTTGATCCGCGATCAATACTCGGGCCGCGAGATGGCGCGAATTACGTCCTTTGTGATGGCGGTATTCATTGCTGTTCCAGCTGTTGCACCAATGATGGGCCAGATTACCCTCATGGTGGCCCATTGGCCGACGATCTTTTATGCCATGCTGGTGCAGGCTTCTGTGGCGACGCTGTGGCTTGCGCTTCGTCAGCCCGAGACCTTGGCCCCTGAGCATCGCCGCCCCATTTCGCCGCGCGCCATCGGGCAGGCGGCCATGGAAATCGCCAGGTGCCGACCGACCATGCTTTATACCGTCGGGACTGGACTGATTTTTGCAAGCTTCATGACCTATTTGGCGACCGCTCAGCCGATTTTCAGCGGCATCTATGGCATCAACGAGCTGTTTCCGCTTTACTTCTCATCGTTGGCGCTGGTTTTTGGCGCAGCTTCGGTTGTGAATGGTCGCATCGTGCGCCGCTTTGGAATGCAGCTGCTGTGCAAGGTGGCGCTCTCCGGCGTGGTGGTTATATCCATACTGTTTTTGGGGCCTGTCATGCTTTTGGGCGGGCAGCCGCCACTGTGGACCTTCATGGTCTACTTGACGTTGACCTTTTTCTTTTTGCCTCTACTTTTTGGCAATCTGAATGCGTTGGCCATGGAGCCCCTTGGCCATGTGGCAGGAACCGCGGCCACGATGGTTGGCAGCGTCTCCACCTTTATTGGTCTGTTTTTGTCGATGATTATCGGTTCATTCTACGATAACAGCCTGACCCCAATCGTTATGGGATTTGCTATTCTGGGTGCTGCATCGCTGATGACACTTGTGGCCGCTGAAAAGGCGGCCACCGGTCCGGGTTGAGAGCGGGTGTTACTTTTCTGACCAGATGGCCAGTTCATTTCCGCAAGGGTCTGCAAAATGGAAGCGGCGTCCGCCCGGGAAAGAGAAGATCTCTTTGACAATGGTGCCGCCATGGGTCTGGACCTGCTCCAGCATGTCTTCCAGCTGCTCAGCATAGAGCACCACGAGCGCGGCCCCCTCTTGTGAGGAAGATTTCAGGTCGGCGTGATAGAAGCCACCATACATGGTGCCGTCGTTAAAGGCGGCATACTCTTCGCCAAAATCCTTGAAGGTCCAGCCGAACACGGTGCCGTAGAACGTCTTGATGGCGTAAAGGTCGCTTGCGGGCAACTCTATGTAATTGATCTGTTTGTCTTTCAGCATCGTTGATTCTCCCTATGGGGTGGGGCGGTCGTGCCAGATATTGAAGAGATCACAGCATACTTGCGCGACCTCAATTTAACAGAGGGGGACTACGGTATTTACTGGAGAACTCAACTACGCATTGCACCTTATGCCGCAGAGAAAACGATTTCCTTAGTGTGTATACGGGCAAAAATAACGCAGAGGCAAATGTTAAGAACCGGTAAACTGTGAGCGAAAGTAATGCCTATAGTTTATGCAAATGCTCAGTTATCCAGATTTTACTTGCATCATCACTAAGGTAATACTAGGGTAAATCAACTGATCGCCCATCAAGAACGTAGAAAATTATGCACGTGGTCAGGGTAAATATAAGAAGCAGCGCCCGCAGCTGACATCGACCTCTTTACTAAAAAAGCAGCTTGGCTGCTTTTTTTGTGTTTTGGGCAAGACGTCGCACCCCCAAGTCAAAGAATGTGGTGAAAAGTCAAGGACTAAGGCGCTTGTTGTAGAAGCCTGTCGAGGGCACCGTCAGTTTTGTCCCTTTCTCGGATGATTCAGTGAGTGCGGCTATGAGGGCATGCACTTCCAGTGCCGCCCCACCAGAAGCATTGGGTGATCGGTCTTCACGGATTGCCCCGGCGAAGTCTTTTATGAGGGCTTCGTGCCAAGCACTCGAAAAGTCCATGGGGTCGGTTCCGTCACCGGTCTCAGGTGGGTTGCCAATGCGCTCTTCGATGCCATCTCGCCAATGCAAAACAAGCTGTTCTCCTTGCAGCAGCGCTGTTCCCTTGGTGCCGTCAATGATCAGGCTTTCCGGCTGGCTGGGGAAGGTCGCCGTGGTCGCCAAAAGGTTGCCGAGGGCACCGCCTTCAAACTCAAAGCCCGCGCTGCAAAAGTCTTCCGCTTCCAAGTCATGCAGTCGGCTGGTGCCGCACAAGGCCTGAACGTGGGCGACCGGTCCGATGGTATCCAACATGATGTCGAGAAGATGGATGGCCTGCGTGATCAAAACGCCGCCGCCATCGCGCTCATAGGTGCCGCGACCCGGCTCATCATAGTACGCCTGATCTCGCCACCACGGCACCGTCGCGCGGACCAAAGCAAGATCTCCCAGTGCGTTCTCATCCATGAGTTTCTTCAGGTGCAGCGCACCCGGCTTGAACCGGTTCTGGAAAACAACGCCCAACTTGACCTTGGCCTTGTGGCAGATTTTAACGATCTGCCGGGCCGCCTCCAAATCCCGTTCCAGGGGCTTTTCGCAGAGGATGTGTTTTCCCGCCGCAGCGAACAGCTTCACCAGTTCGACCCGCTGGTTCGGGGGCGTGAGCAGCAGCACTGCGTCAACCGTCGGGTCTTCAGCGATTGCCTGCGGGCTGGGGTAGGCTTTGCACCCCAGTCGGGCAGCTCGCGCCTCTGTGGTCTCCAGCGTGCGGCTGTAAACGCCCGCTAGCTCCACTTCGTCTTGTAAAGCGGTGAGGGCCAAAAAATGAGGGCGGGCGGCCATGCCAAGGCCCACAACGGCAATACGAATGCGGCTCATGGAACGAAACTCCTTACCCGGCTATGCTGAACAGCGGCGTGATCTCAGAGTTATAGTAGGGCGCTTTTGAGTAAGTTTTGCAAGACAGACGATATTGGGAAGACAACGGCCTTGAATTTTTTGGCGGCTCTTCGCATCTCAAAGGGGCTGATGAAAACAAACGCGCTCTACCTATATCAAGGAACAGAGTGTTATTAACGGGTCGTGCCAACAGAAACTGTTTGCAACTTTAGATGAAACTGAGCATTTCTAGCCAGAACGTGACCACGTTGTCACATCTTCGCATCAGCATTATCTCTCTATTCAACGAAAAGGAGCGGTAGCGCCAAAACGCGCCGAACACACACATATGATGTTTGAATGGATGTCAGACCCGGCTATCTGGGCAGGTCTGGCAACGCTTGTGTTACTCGAAATTGTTTTGGGTATCGACAACCTCGTGTTCATCGCGATTTTGGCCGACAAACTGCCGCCTCACCAGCGTGACAAAGCGCGCCTGATTGGTCTGTCTCTGGCCCTTATCATGCGCCTTCTGTTGCTCACATCGATCGCTTGGCTGGTAACGCTCACGGCACCGCTGTTCTCTGTGTTTGGCATGGACTTTTCCGGACGTGACCTGATCCTGCTGTTCGGCGGCTTGTTCTTGTTGTTCAAAGGAACAAAGGAGCTGCACGAGCGCCTAGAAGGCATCACTCAAAAAAGCGAGGGCAAACTGGGCCACGCCGTGTTCTGGCAAGTGATCGTTCAGATCGTGGTGCTGGATGCAATCTTCTCGCTGGATAGCGTGATTACGGCTGTTGGCATGATGGATGAACTCTCCGTGATGATGATCGCGGTGACAATTGCCATCGGAGTCATGATGCTTGCGGCAAAACCCTTGATGGACTTCGTTTCCCGTCACCCGACCGTGGTGATCCTGTGTCTTGGCTTCTTGATGATGATTGGCTTTTCGTTGGTGGTTGAAGGCTTCGGCTTCTATATCCCGAAGGGCTACCTCTATGCCGCGATTGGTTTTTCCATCCTGATCGAGGCGCTCAATCAGGTTGCTCGGCGCAACAGAGATCGCCTGGTAACACAAGGCGACCTGCGCCAGCGTACGGCGGGGGCGGTTCTGCGCCTGCTTGGCGGCGGGCGAGAAGAGCTGGTTCTTGGCGGAAGCGCGGACTTGATCGCGGAACGCGCGGCGGAAAACAACCTGTTCTCTTCGGAGGAAAAGGAGATGATCGAGGGCGTTCTGACACTTGCGGACCGTCCGGCCATCTCTGCGGTGACGCCGCGCATTGAAGTGGAATGGCTGGATGTCACTGCACCCAAGGACGAAATTCGCCGCAAGATCCTTGAGGGAGGCCATACCCGTTACCCAATTGCGCGCGGCCGGCTAGATGAGTTTCTCGGTGTTGCTCTTGCCAAAGATTTGCTGCGGGATCTTCTGGAGGATGGAGAGATCAACTACGAGCGCTCCCTGCGCCAACCCTTGGTCGTGCATGAAAGCGTCTCTGTGCTGCGTTTGATGGAACAGCTGCGCAACTCTCCGCTGCAAATGGCCGTTGTGGTGGACGAATACGGCGAGATGGAGGGGCTCATCACCCCAATCGATATTCTTGAAGTGATCGCGGGTGACTTTCCGGAGGAAGACGAAGAGCAGCTGCTGATGCAGAAGAACGACGACGGGTCGTGGCTGGTGAGCGGCTGGATTGACATTCGCAAGATCTCTCATGCCCTTGAGGTGGATCTGTCGGACGCCGCGGATCGGTATGCAACGCTGGCAGGCTACATTCTGTGGCAACTTGGCCACCTGCCGGAGGTTGGGCAGCGGGTGAAGGCTGGTGCGCTGGAGTTTGAAGTGACTGCCATGAATGGCCGGGCTATCGACAAGGTGCTGATCCGGCCGATATCAGAGGATGCGCCAAGCCAAGCGTGATTGTTTCGCTCAAAAAAGAAAAACCGCCGTACATGCGTCGGCGGTTTTTTTTGACAAATGGAGAGTGCGCCTAGCGAACGATAACGAGTTTCACGCCGTGCTGGTTGAGCTGCATGTTGATGTCCGCTGGCGGTGTGGCGTCCGTGAACAGCGCGGTGGCATCCTTGATGTGGCCCACTTCCACCGCAGCGGTGGTGCTGAACTTGGTGGAGTCAGCCGCGATGAACACGTTGCGTGCTGTCCTCATCATGCTTTGAACCACCACGACCTCATTGAAATCATAGTCCAAAAGGGTTCCGTCGGTATCAATGGAACCACAGCTGGTGATCAGGTAGTCCACGCGGAAATGGTTGACAAACTCCAGCGCGGTTGAGCCAACGATGCCGCCATTGGTGCTGCGTAGCTTGCCGCCCGGCACCATGACGTTGAAGTCTGCCTTCTGGTAGAGAACATTGGCAACGCGCAGGCTGTTTGTGATCACGCGCAAGCCTTGTTTCTTCAAGAGGTGCTTCGCGATGATCTCGGTTGTGGTGCCAATTGAAATGAAAACGGAAGAATTGTCCGGGATCTGCTCAGCAATAGCCGCGCCAATCGCTTCCTTTTCTTCCGTTTCCGAAACCTGACGGACAGCGTAATCCAGATTCACCACGCTGGAGCTGCGGCCTGCGCCACCATGATGGCGGACAACAAGCTTTTGCTCGCTCAGCTTCTTGATGTCACGGCGAATGGTCTGGGCTGACACATCAAGCAGCTCGGCGAGCTCCTCAACGCTGACATATCCCTTCTCATTGACCTCTTTGATCAGCTTTTCGTGGCGAAGGTTCCCTACAATCACGGCATCCGGCATCTGTCTTTGTTCCAAGTCTGAACAGGGTGCCCAAGTGCCAGATCAATTGCAATGGCGGGAAGCTCCCTGTGATTTCTTAGGTGTTGGCCTTGATGAACGCCTCAGCGGTGCTCCGGTCCGGCACGCCTTCACGGCCGCCAAGCTTGGTGCACTTCAAAGCGGCAACGGCGCTGGAGAAAGTGACAGCAGCACGTGCATCCATCTTGTCCGCGACAGCCAGAGCAAAGGCACCGTGGAACACATCGCCAGCACCGGTGGTGTCGACAACATCAACCTTGAAGCCCGGTTGATGGCAAAGCTCGCCATTTTCCAGCCAGTAGCAGCCTTTTGAGCCAACAGTTACATAGACTTTACCATTGGTTTTCGTTTGAGCAATGCGCAATCCCTCTAAAGGATCATCAACCTGTGAGAATTTCGCCAATCCGGGTTCGGAAAATGCAACATGATCGGCCAATTCGACCAGTTCGGTGATGTCTTCCGGTGTAATGTCAGCGTCCAAAACACTTGGAATCCCAAGGCACTTAGCTTGCTCTAGTGCATACTTGGCGCCCGGTATCCATCGCACGTCACATAGAACTGATTGGAATTGTTCGAAACTGATCTTTTTGAGCCACTCAGGATCACGACTCAGTTGGGCGGATTGGTAATTGATGATCATCCGCTCACCTGCATCGTCCACCAAAATCGCGGAGAACGAGGAGGCTGCATTCTCGAATTGCTTTACGTGAGAATGGCCAACACCGTAGCTGGCGAACTCCCGAAGCATTGTCTGCGCAACGTCATCGCTTCCTACGCGGCCAATGAACTCAACCGGCGTACCAAGTTTGCTGATTGCGACCGCCGCAGTAGCTGCAGGCCCGCCGCCAACTTCAAAATAGTCTTTCGCAACAAACTTGCCGCCTGTTGTTGGTAGTTGAGAGACTCGGAACACTCGGTCGAGAACGGTGATCCCCACGCATGCGATCGTCATTGACTTACCTTTTCTGACTTTGGGAGCGTCGTTTTGCCGAAAATACATACAAATACTGACGGATAAACACTCATTTGATGAAAAAATACCATCAAAATCGCCAAAAAACAATCAGAATGTGTTGAATTATGCCTGTGATCGGGTCTAATGTTGGATAACGAACATAAACGATCACAAGCGAGGACTTGGTATGGCGACTGTTGGTTTTGTTGGTCTGGGTCAGATGGGTGCCGCAATGGCTGCCAACCTGATCAAGGGAGGCCACGCCCTGAAGGTTTTTGACATCAATAAAGAAGCCGTGGCTGCTCTTGGCGCACAGGGCGCGGATGCATGTGCATCCCCTGCAGAGACCGCAGAAGGCGCAGACTTCGTGATTACCATGCTGCCTAACGGGGCGCTTGTGCGTGACGTGCTGCTCGGTGCAGAGGGTGTTGTGTCCCGTCTTGCCAAGGATGCGCTGGTTATTGACATGTCGACCATTCATCCGCTGGAAACCGATGCCCTCATTGCTGACCTTGCAAAGCTGGGCGTCGAAATGATGGAAGCGCCGGTGGGCCGCACCTCTGACCATGCAATCGCCGGTACGCTGCTGATCCTCGCAGGTGGCACGAAGGAGCAGATCGCCAAGGCACAGCCTCTGTTTGATCTGATGGGTTCTGACACTGTAGATGCGGGCGGCCCCGGCAAAGGCATTCGCGTAAAAATCATCAACAATTACATGAGTATCGCGCTCAACGCGCTGTCGGCTGAGGCAATTGCTCTGGCAGAAAAGATTGGCCTCGACTTCGATACGGCCATGTCTGTGATGAGCGGAACACCGGCTGGTAAAGGCCATTTCACCACCACATGGCCAAACAAGGTTCTGGCTGGCAACCTCGATCCTGCATTCATGATCGATCTCGCGCACAAGGATCTTGGTATCGCAATGGATCTGGCAAACCAGGTTGGCGTTCCAATGCCAATGGGTGCTGCTTCTCGTGAGCTTTACAACATCAGCCGTTCTGCTGGTCGCGGTCGTCAGGACTGGACAGCCGTTCTGGAACAGCTGCGTCAGCTGTCTGGCTTGGAAACAAAAGCCAAGTAAGGCGCACAGGGAGCGAACACCATGGAAAAGACCATCGTGAAATTCGGTGAGGTTGACGGCAAGGTTGTCGATCTCATCACTCTGTCCAACAAAAACGGCATGAAGGTCAGCGTTACAAACTACGGCTGCATCGTAACCTCCATCGAGGTGCCTGGCCGTGATGGCAAGGCGGCAGACGTGGTTCTCGGTTATGAGTCCCTCGAAAAGTACCTCGCTGGCCATCCGTTCTTCGGTGCAATTGCGGGTCGCTTCGCCAACCGCATCCAAGACGGCAAGTTCAGCCTGGACGACTACACCTACCAGCTGGAAACCAACGAACCGCCAACTGTTCAGCACCTGCACGGCGGCTCCAAGGGTTTCGACAAATACGTTTGGGGGTATGATCTGGAAGAAACCGAGGGCGCGATCCTTGTTCACTTCCATCGTATCTCAGTGGATGGCGAATCCGGTTATCCCGGCACGCTGGATGTGACCCACACCATTGGTTTGGATGAAGAAAATCAGCTGCACTACAACTTCCGCGCGCACACCGACAAGCCAACGGTGATCAACCTCGTCAACCACAGCTACTACAACCTCGCCGGTCATGACAGCGGCAGCGTGGCGGGCCACGAGCTGACACTGGGTGCAGACTTCTACACCCCGGTTGCTGAGAACATGATCCCGACAGGGGAAATTCTGAAGCTAGCTGACACCGGTCTGGACTTCCGCACCGCGGCAAAGATCGGCGACAACATGGAAAAGGTTGAAGGCGGCGCGTTCGACTTCAACTTCATTCTGAACGGCGCGAAGAAAGAAGGCGAATACACCTTCGCGGCTGATTTGTATGATCCAGAATCTGGTCGCTTCATGACCGTTCTGACCACCCAGCCAGCAATCCAGTTCTACAATGGCTTCAAGCTTTCCAACAAACCTTGGTTTGGCCGCAGCGGTTACAAGTACGAAGCATTCGGCGGCCTGTGCCTTGAAACACAAGGCTTCCCGGATAGCCCGAACAAGGCCCACTTCCCATCACCACGTCTGAATCCAGGCGAGATCTACGAGCACAAGACCATTCACCGGTTTGGTACTCGCTGATCATTCAGGCAACAAGAAAGCGGCTCCGTAAGTCGGGCGGGGCCGCTGTTTTGAGAACCCATCATGTATATCGAAATACTCATCGTCTCTGCGATCATCGCATTGGGCAGCTTTACGCAGGGCTTGACCGGTTTTGGTCTTGCGCTGGTCAGCGTGCCGCTTTTGTCGATGGCAATTGACGTAAAAGCAGCTGTGCCTATTGCCGGTATCTTCGGCTGGCTCGTGACCTTTCCGCTGGTCTGGAAAATGCGCGAGCATGTGCAATGGAAGACCGGTTTGATCCTTTTTGTCGGTTCTCTTCCAGGCTCGTTTCTGGGGGCTGACCTTTTAAAGCGCATGCCAGCCGAAGCGATCTTGATCACGATGGGTGTCGTGCTGATTGCTTCCAGCCTGTATTCCCTGTTTTCCAAAGCGCCACTTTTCAAGAAAACCTCGCCGCCAATCACCCTTGGTACGGGCTTTTTCTCCGGTGCTCTTGGTGCCAGCGTTGGGGAGCCGGGCCCGCCGGTCATTGCCTACACATCCATGCAGCCTTGGACCGCTGATCAGACCAAGTCCACTTTGGTGTTCTTCTTCATGCTTCAGATGGTTGGCGCGATTGCGGGCTTTTGGAGCAAGGGGCTGATCGACGCTTATGTGATGGAGCGCGTCGCTTATGCGATGCCAGCTTTCATCGTGGGCATGACCGTGGGCATGTTCGCATACCACCTCTTGCACAAATACAAGATCAACTATCACGGCATCATTCATAGCTTGCTGCTGGTGGTGGGCGCGATGTTGATCATCAAGAATCTTCATCTCTGGTAGAAATACGGAGATTGGTGTGTTTTTGTGTCATTAAATGCTCATATATGATCATATAGACTTTCGATAATGATCATAGTGCGGTAGTGTTGAACGCAACAACACAAGAAACAGATCGGGGTGTCTCAACCCAAAATGAACGATGGTGGCGGGCACCCCCCACTCTATGGAAGTTCATTAGGAGCCCAGTTCGAGGAAACAACATGGCTTACGTATCCGGTAAAGAAATGATCCAGCGCGCTTGGGAGAATGGTTATTCCATTGGCGCGTTCAGTGCACACAACGCTGAGACAATCCGCGCTATCCTGAAGGGTGCTCAAGAAGAACAGGCACCAATCATGATCCAGGTTGGTCAGAAGGTGATTTCTGTCATGGGTCTGCAGGAAATGAAGGACATGATTGATACCTTCATGCGCGACATTACTGCGCCGGTTTGTATCCACCTCGATCACAGCCGTCAGTTTGAGCAGACCATGGCAGCCGCACGCGCGGGCTTCCATTCTCTCATGTTCGATGGTTCCGGCTACGCATTTGAAGACAACGTTCGCATTACCAAGGCTGTTGCAGATGTCGCGCACGCTCTAGGCGTTGGCTGTGAAGGCGAGATCGGTAAGATCGGCGGTACCGAAGATGACATCACCGTTGATGAAGCAGACGCGATGATCACCACCGTTGAGGAAGCTCAGGAATTTGCCAGCCGCACGACCGTTGACTATTTGGCGATTTCTGTCGGTACCGCGCACGGCGTTTACAAGTCCGAGCCGAAGCTGGCTTTTGATCGCATCAAAGAGATCAAAGAAATCGTCAAAAAGCCTCTGGTTCTGCATGGCGGTTCTGGTGTGCCGGATGAGCAGGTTCAGGAAGCGATCCGTCTTGGCGTTGCCAAGGTGAATGTGGACACCGAGCTGCGTCAGGCCTTCACTTACGGGGTTCAGGAAATCTGGGCGAAGGATCCGGAAGAATTCGTATTGGCGACTTCTATGGGCCGCGGTGAGGAAATGATGAAGGAAAAAGTGATCGAAAAGATCCGTATCTTCGGCTCCTCCGGTAAAGCTGCTGACTTTAAATAAGCTATTGAAAGGCCTCGGGAATGTCCGGGGCCTTTCGCTTTCTCCTCCGGTTTGCAGGGGATAGACTTGAGTTGAAATGTCGCGGGTCTTCCCATTGGGTAGACTTTGTCTCGCGCCTGTTGATTCAACCGATTAAACTAAAGGCCTATGGTCGCTCCTCGCGTATACTGCGACCTGAACGATTCCCGGGTCTTGACCACATCCCGGGCAGAGTGCCCCGGTTCAACCGGACCCTTGATTACAGGAGAGAATCCAGAATGACTGTCCGTCCACTTGTTGCTGGTAACTGGAAGATGAACGGGGCTCTTGAGTCCTTTGAAGAGTTCTCCAAGATTGCAGCTGGCTACGATGCTGCACTTGCCGAGAAAATCGACATGCTGGTGTGCCCTCCTGCTGTACTGCTTGCCAAGTTCGCTGAAGTTAAGAACATCGCAGTTGGTGCGCAGAACTGCCACAGCGCCGTTTCTGGTGCGTTTACGGGTGATATCTCCGCTGAAATGGTTGCTGATGCTGGCGGTACATATGTACTCGTTGGACACTCCGAGCGCCGCGAAGGCTACGGCGAAACCGACGCGGATGTTGCTGCGAAGGCAGAGGCCGCATGGCGCGCAGGCATTGTTGCCGTTGTTTGCATCGGTGAAAGCTTGGAACAGCGTGAAGCTGGCGAAACAATCGCAGTTGTGACCGAGCAGGTTACCAAGAGCCTGCCAGACGCCTCCAACAGCGAAAACACCGTTGTAGCCTATGAGCCAATCTGGGCGATCGGTACCGGCAAGACGCCAACCGCTGATGACGTTGCAGAAGTGCATGCAGCCCTGCGCAAGAGCCTTGAAGAGCGCTTCGGTGAGGATGGTTCCAAGATCCGCCTGCTTTACGGTGGTTCTGTGAAGCCTTCCAACGCCGCTGAACTGCTGGCACTGCCTAACGTCAACGGCGCGCTGGTCGGTGGCGCTTCCTTGAAAGCTGCTGACTTCCTCGGCATTGCAGAAGTCTACAAGAACTTCTAATCGGCGCTGTGCTGATCTGATTTTCATGACCCCGGAGGCCTCAGGTCTCCGGGGTTTTTTATGCGCAGTTGGATAGAAAGACTGGGCTGAAGATTGACTGATTAGAAAACAGTCACGTCAAATAGTTGCATATTATTTAGTCTTATTACTCTTTGTTGTAGCGTGCACATTTTTAGGCGCCTCATGACTTTCCTTGGAATTTTCTTCACAAATTCAAGGAACTACAAACGACCTTAGGTTGATTTATCCGGTTTGGCACACCGCTTGCGTTGCATTCAACGCTCGAAATGTTGGCGAGCGCAAACGAGGCGGCCCCGCGCTCTCCCTTAGGGGCCGCCTCCAATCAACCGGAGGTGGGAATGTTTCAACACAGCAAGAAGGTCGCGTCTGCTGCCTTGTTTGGTCTTATGGCCTCAGCCGTTATGACAACGGCGGCGCATGCAGAAGAAACCATCAAGGTGGGTATCTTGCATTCGTTGTCGGGGACCATGGCGATTTCTGAAACGACGTTGAAAGACGTGATGCTGATGCTCATTGAAGAGCAGAACAAGAAGGGTGGACTGCTGGGCAAGCAGCTGGAACCTGTTGTTGTTGATCCAGCTTCCGATTGGCCGTTGTTTGCTGAAAAGGCGCGTGAGTTGCTTGAAGTGCATGAGGTTGCTGCTGTCTTTGGTAACTGGACCTCAGTTTCTCGCAAGTCGGTTCTGCCGGTTTTTGAGGAGCTGAATGGCATCCTGTTCTATCCGGTGCAGTATGAAGGCGAAGAAAGCCAGCGCAACGTGTTCTACACCGGCGCAGCGCCAAATCAGCAGGCCATTCCGGCCGTCGACTATCTGCTTGAAAACGAAGAGGTGGAGCGCTGGGTGCTTGCGGGAACGGATTATGTATACCCGCGCACGACAAACAAGATCCTTGAAGCCTACCTGAAGGCCAAGGGGGTTGCTGACGAAGACATCCTGATCAACTACACCCCTTTCGGCCACAGTGACTGGCAGACCATTGTGTCCGACATCAAGGCCTTCGGGACCGCTGGCAAGAAGACAGCCGTTGTGTCCACCATCAATGGCGACGCGAACGTGCCGTTCTACAAGGAACTGGCAAACCAAGGGATCTCTGCTGAAGATATTCCGGTTGTGGCGTTTTCCGTGGGCGAAGAAGAACTTGCGGGCCTCGACACCGAGCCGCTGGTTGGTCACCTGGCAGCTTGGAACTATTTTCAATCCGTTGATACGGAGATCAACGCCGAGTTCATTGAAACCTGGAAGGCCTTTATCGGCGACGAAGACCGCGTCACCAACGACCCGATGGAAGCGCATTACATCGGCTTCAACATGTGGGTGAAGGCGGTTGAAAAGGCCGGAACGACAGATGTCGACACGGTAATTGACGAAATCATAGGCGTTGCCGTCCCGAACCTTTCAGGTGGCTATTCCGCCATGATGCCGAACCATCACATCACCAAGCCAGTTTTGATCGGGGAGATTCAGGAAGACGGCCAGTTTGATATCGTGGCTGAGACCGATGGTCTTGTGGCTGGCGATGCCTGGTCTGACTTCCTGCCGGAATCCGCCAAGCTCATCTCCGATTGGCGCAAGCCGTTCTCCTGCGGCAACTTCAACGTTGAAACCGGTCAGTGCGGTGGCTCTGCCACCAACTAACAAAAGCTCAAAATGAACAGCCAGCGGAGGCGAGGGGCCCGCTTCCGCTGGCATTCATGCTCGCAAGGACCGGGGATATACATGAGGCAATTGAGAAAGCTGGCCGTGGCTGTGCTGTTGAGTTTCCTTGCCACCGTTGCATCGACGGGGCATGGCAAAGCATCGGACACGTCGCTCGAGGCGACGATCAGCGCGCTGGCCAGCGCCAAACTGAAAGACAGGGGCAACCACATTGAGGCATTGGCCGCAACCGGTGATGCGCAAGTGGTCCCGTTTCTGGAGGCGCTTGCCGCTGGGGATGTTTACTTCAAAAAGTCAGATAATGCCGTGTTCATCACCCGCAAAGCGGAGGACGGGCTTCAGCTGCTCGATCCGCTGAGTTTGGAGGAGGGCGAGGTCGTTGGCAGTCGATCCTTGAAGAAGGTGAAAGTAAACAACAAGTTGCGGCGCTTGATCCGCGGCGCTGTGGCTGGGCTGACTCTCCAGAGCCAGGATGCGGGTACGCGTCTGGAAGCTGCGAATGCGCTTTACAAATCCCAGGACTTGGAGGCCCTTCCTCTGCTGAAGGCAGCCGTAGCTACAGAAACTGATGAAACCGTCAAAGACGCACAGGAGCGCGCCATTGCGGCCATCACTCTAAAGAACGTTAAAGCGAGTGAAGCGGAACGGCTTGAAGCGCTTGGCAAGTTCAAAGCGCAAGGGGACCAAGAGGCTTTGGCTCTTGTTTCCAGCTTCCTGCCGCAAGCGAAAACGGCAGCTGAAAGCGAAGCCGCGGCGCTTGCCATTCAATCTATCGAAAAGTCCCTCGCCATGTGGGATGCGGTGGAGAATGTTTGGTATGGCCTGTCTCTCGGCTCGGTTTTGTTGCTGGCGGCGATTGGTCTTGCCATTACATTTGGCGTGATGGGTGTCATCAACATGGCTCACGGCGAGATGGTGATGCTGGGCGCCTACACCACCTTTGTGGTGCAGGAGGTGATCCGCACATCTTTTCCGGGCTTCTTTGAGTTCTCTCTGCTGTTCGCTCTGCCTCTGGCGTTCCTTGTTGCGGGAGGCGTGGGCCTTGCCATGGAGCGGGGAATTATCCGCTTTCTCTATGGACGGCCGCTGGAGACACTACTTGCAACCTGGGGCGTCTCGCTGATTTTGCAGCAAGCCGTGCGCACGATTTTCGGGCCCACCAACAAGGAAGTGGGCAATCCAGATTGGATGTCTGGTGCTTTCGAGATTGGCGGACTTGCGCTGACGGCCAACCGTTTGTGGATTTTGGTGTTCGCACTGGTGGTGTTTGCGGTCCTTCTCATGGTGCTCAAGCGCACACACTTCGGCTTGCAGATGCGCGCGGTCACCCAGAACCGGCGCATGGCAGCGTCCATGGGCATTCGCACGCCCTGGGTGGATGCCATGACGTTTGCGCTGGGGTCCGGCATTGCTGGCATGGCTGGCGTCGCGCTTTCTCAAATCTCGAACGTCTCCCCAAACTTGGGCCAGACCTACATCATCGACAGCTTCATGGTTGTGGTGTTTGGCGGGGTCGGGAACTTGTGGGGGACGCTTGTGGGGGCCATGACACTGGGCGTTGCCAACAAGTTCCTTGAGCCATACGCAGGTGCGGTTCTGGCAAAAATCCTGGTGTTGGTCTTCATCATCCTCTTCATTCAGAAGAAACCGCGCGGCCTGTTCGCGCTTAAGGGAAGGGCGGTGGACCTATGATTTCCCGCTATCTGTTTCAAGCGCTTGATAAACGGGCGTTTTGGGTTGCCGTTGCCCTGATGGTGTTTGCTGTTCTGGTGCCGCTGTTAAACCTGGTGGTGCCGGACGGCCACCCGCTTCACGTGCCGGACTATCTTGTTGGGCTGCTCGGCAAGTACCTGTGCTATGCCATGTTGGCTTTGGCGCTGGATCTGGTTTGGGGGTATTGCGGCATTCTCTCGTTGGGTCACGGGGCGTTCTTTGCGCTCGGCGGCTATGCCATGGGCATGTATCTCATGCGCCAGATTGGAGATCGCGGGGTCTATGCCAACCCGGTTCTTCCAGACTTCATGGTTTTCCTGAACTGGGAGCACCTGCCATGGTTCTGGTATGGCTTTGACCAATTCTGGTTCGCCATGGTTATGGTGGTTGTGGTGCCAGCGGTGTTGGCGTTTGTGCTTGGCTGGTTGGCTTTCCGCTCTCGCGTGACCGGGGTTTACCTCTCCATTATCACGCAGGCCATGACTTATGCTCTTCTGCTTGCGTTCTTCCGAAATGATATGGGGTTCGGTGGCAACAACGGTCTGACGGATTTCAAGGATATCCTTGGCTTTTCCTTGCAATCGAGCGGCACACGGGCGGTTCTCTTTGCGCTCTCGGCCTTGGCGCTGGCAGGGACGCTGGTGTTGTGCTCTTTGATCGTGCGCTCCAAGCTGGGCAAGGTGATGATTGCGGTGCGGGATGCCGAAAGCCGGACCCGCTTTTTGGGATACCGCGTGGAACATGTGAAGCTGTTTGCCTTTGTGCTGTCCGCCATGATTGCGGGCCTTGCAGGTGCGCTTTATGTCCCGCAGGTCGGGATCATCAATCCGGGTGAATTTGCCCCGGCAAACTCCATTGATGTGGTGATCTGGACCGCCGTTGGCGGGCGTGGAACTCTGATCGGCCCGATTATTGGCGCGTTTCTTGTCAGCGGCGGGAAAAGCTACTTCACCGCTGCGTTCCCGGATCTCTGGCTGTTCGCGCTCGGCGGCCTGTTCGTCATTGTGACCCTGTTCATGCCAAAGGGCGTGATTGGTCTTTTGGGCCAGCTGAAAGGCCTTGCTTCAAAGATGCCGCGCAAGAATGCGGACAAGCCCCTTCCTGCGAAACCGGAGGCTGCCGAATGAGCCTGAAAGAACGCAAACCTCTGCTTTACCTAGACGGGGTGTCGGTGAGCTTTGATGGCTTCAAGGCGATCAACAATCTCTCCATGGTGATCGAGAAAGGCGAAATGCGCGCCATCATCGGTCCGAACGGAGCGGGTAAGACCACCATGATGGACATCATCACCGGCAAGACACGCCCTGACGAAGGCTCCGTGTTTTTTGAAGGCGATACGGACCTGACCAAGCATGATGAGGCGGCCATCGCCAACCTCGGCATCGGGCGCAAGTTTCAAAAACCCACCGTGTTTGAAAGCCACACGGTCATGGACAATCTGGTGCTGTCCATGACGGGCAAGCGCGGTGTCTTCTCTACCCTGTTTCATAAAGAAGATGGGCAAGAGCGCAATTCCATCGCGGATATTCTTGAGATCATCCGGCTTGAACACCGCAAGGATGCGTTGGCGGCGGACTTGTCTCATGGCCAGAAGCAGTGGCTGGAGATTGGGATGCTGCTGGCGCAGGACCCAAAGCTGCTTCTGGTGGATGAGCCGGTGGCAGGCATGACGGATGCAGAGACCGTGGAGACGGCCAAGCTGCTTCGCGAGATCTCCCGAAACCACTCTGTAATCGTGGTGGAGCATGACATGAGCTTTATTCGTGACCTTGATGTGAAGGTGACCTGCCTGGCCGAGGGCGCGGTGCTTTCGGAGGGAAGTCTGGCCCACGTGGCGGCCGATCCGAAGGTCATTGAAAGCTATTTGGGAAGGTGAGGCCATGCTGACACTGGATGTAGAAGGCGTTGATCTTTATTACGGTGCCGCACGCGCCCTCAATGGGGTGACCTTGCATGCGGAACCGGGCAGCATCACTTGCGTGCTTGGCCGAAATGGCGTGGGCAAGACATCGCTCTTGCAGGCTATCACCGGCCATCAAGCCATCAAGTCTGGCAGGATCTGCATAGACGGCGTACAGCTTGGTGCCACCAAGCCTTATGACCGTGCAGGCAGAGGCATCGCTTATGTGCCTCAGGGGCGAGAAATCTTTCCTCTTCTGAGCGTGCGAGAGAACCTTGAAACAGGATTTGCGCGCCTGCCCCGCAAGGACCGCTTCATTCCGGAAAAGGTGTTCGAGCTTTTTCCGGTGCTTGCAGACATGCTCTCCCGTCGGGGCGGTGACCTTTCGGGTGGGCAGCAGCAACAACTGGCCATCGGGCGGGCCTTGGTAACACGGCCCCGTCTTCTGGTGCTGGATGAGCCCACGGAAGGGATTCAGCCTTCGATCATCAAGGATATCGGGCGGGCGATCAGTGCTTTGAAAAGCGAGGGGCTGACCATCCTGCTTGTCGAGCAGTATCTGGACTTTTGCCGCGAACTGGCAGATGCCGCCTACATTCTCGACCGGGGGGAAATTGTTCACTCTGGACCTGGAAGTGATCTGGACCTTCCGGAGGTGAAACGCCACCTCACGGTGTAGGTCTCGTTTACTTTGACTATGTGTCCCTCAGAACTGTTGGATTTGTTCTCGTCTCGGATTTTGGTTCTATGTAAACTCTCGGCGGCTGTTCCTCAGTAGAACCGGCGCACAAAGCGCGGGAGGTGGACGGCCGCCTGAACCGGAAAACGAGAACGCCAAAGGAAATTGGCATGACGGGACTGAAGGCGAACCATCTTGCGCTGTCAATGTTGCTGGCGCTGGTTACATCGGCGGAGGCTGCGCAAAAGGCAGATCGTTTGATACCTGAGCCTGAAGCAGGGCGCGGTGCAATCTTTTGTGATGCCCGCGTGTTTGGCGCAGACGCAGCAAAGGAGGGGGCCACGCTTTGCTCAGCGGAGGTGACAGAAGATTGTGTTTCGCCGCTTGAGACTGATGCGACCTTCATTCTTGGAGAGCCTGAAGAAAACGCCCGAAGCTTTGGCTATGATATCTGGTTCGAGAACGGGCTGAACTGCTCGGTGCTTGGCGAGATGAACAAGGCCGAGGACGGAATTTGGCGCTACGACGACCTTGCGTGCAAGTTTCAGCTTTCTGAGGATGAGAACGGCATCCGGTTTCGTTCTGCCTCTGGTGAGGCGTGTGTGAGCGGTTGCGGTGCAGATGTGGGTGTCGGTGCAATCGTTGACAGTTGGACAAACAGCCGTTTCCAGCACGCGCCGACGCTCAAGACCTACGAGGACTTGGGCCTTTGCACGCCCTCCGCGCCGCCCAGCTCCCCTTTTACCGAGGAAGGTCTGCGGATCTTCGCGGCGCAGCGCATTTTGAAACACCTTGGATATGAGGTTGGCCCAGTTGATGGCAAGTTGGGCCCCATGACCAGAGAGGCACTGGAAAAGTATGCGGCGCTGGAGGATGTAGCCTTTGAAGGTGAGGTGTCGGAGGAGCTTTTGAACCTGCTTGACACGGCTGAACGCGCGCTCGCCAAGGAAAAAGAAGGGTCACCCGGCCCGGACGAAATGTTGGCCACCATCTATGGTGAGGAAGAACCGAAGACGGAGGTTTTTGACGAACCGCTGCGCAAGAGCTGGTTCACGCCGCGCGTTTTGAATTTGATCGCCTATGCTGAGCAACGCGGCGATTTGCTTTACGGGGCACCGGGCCTGTTCTTCAACCCGATTGTTCCGGGCAACGACATTCAGATCTCCAACCTGCGGCTGACGCCTGCGCAAATTGACGGCGACACAGCCGTGGTTGAGGTCTTTTTTCAGAACTTCGACAGTCGGTATGCGTTGCGTTATGAACTCAAGAAGCTGCCATTTGGTTGGCGGATCAATGACATTGTAACTCCAACCGGCAGTCTGCAGGACACCCTCAAAGGCATTTAGGGAGAGGCGCCCAAAGAACTAGAACAACGCTCTTGTGCAGCATACACAATTGCGCCATAAAGTTGCAGCATGACGTAGGGAACATCTTTTCACCTTAATTTCGATTGGAGTTGATATGTGGGCTGCAACACATTCACTCAAAGTCGCCAGTACAGCAGTTGTTCTGGCGTGCGCTGTTATGTTGACACCTGCCGCCGCGGCTCCGCTCATGTCCTTTTGGGATACGCCCCAGCATGGCGGCAACAGCTTTAATGCATCTCCCCCGGATGCCACTTACTTCCGAGCGCTAAAGAAAACCGGCGCGACGTGGGTGCGCCTTACTTTTAGTAAATGGCAGGGGGCGAAACGTGACTTCCTCATTGGTAACGCGGACAAGTATACCGGCCTTGTCAAAGCTGACCTCAAGGTGCTGAAGGATGTGCTGGACGCAGCCCATCAAGAGCGCATGAAGGTGGTCTTGGTGCCTTTGTCTTTGCCGGGCGCTCGTTGGACACAGCAAAACGGAGGGAAGTTTGATGATCGGTTGTGGTCTGACACTCAATACTGGGAGCAAAGCGCGCAGTTCTGGCAGGACCTTGCGGCAGAGTTGAAGGACCACCCCGCGATAGCCGCCTACAACATTCTCAATGAACCTGCTCCTGAAAAGACCACCGGGGTTACGGAGAATGGCCGTTTGGAAGAAGCGCGCGGGTTCATAATCGAGAATGTGGGGTCTGCACGGCATCTGCCTGGGTTTTATGAGAATGTGATCAAAAGCATTCGCCGCGTGGACAAGGAGACGCCCATCATGGTGGATTCCGGCTACTACGCCAATCCGCGCAACCTTGCTGCTTGGCCATCCAAGCTTATGGATGACAAGGTGCTCTATGCATTCCACATGTATGAGCCATATGATGCCACGAGCGCGCCCAACCTCAAGCGTCAGGATCCAAATCGCTATCCCGGCACGGTGACAAAATACGACGGACAATGGGTTACCTGGGACAGAGAGCTTGTCAGACAGCACATCTCCATGGCCTTCGATTGGGCGAAAAGGAACCAGGTGAGCGCGAACCGCATTGTGGCCGCTGAGTTTGGCTGTATGCGCCAGTGGCAGGATTGCGCGACTTATCTTGAGGATGTGATGGACGCCGTCGATGCCCATGTAGGCCATTGGGCGTTCTATGCGTTTCGCGAAGATGAGTGGGAAGGCATGGATTATGAGCTGCCGACCGATCTGAAAGCCGGCCACTTTTATTGGCGCATGGATATGGGAACAGCCGACAAACTTCCGCGAAACGGCAAGCTTATGAAGCTGATATCAGCGCGTATGAAAGCCGCCCAGACCGCCGAGGAGTAACGCGCTCGTAGGGGGTGATCTCCCAAAAACGCTCAGGTTTCAAACAACAAAAAACCCGTCCTTCGAAAGAAGAACGGGTTCTTTTGCTCTGAAACATCGCTCGGAAGATTAGGCTTTATAGTCAGCCGCTTCAGCGATCTTGGAAAGGAGCGCCACGTCAGCGCTGTTCTTGCGATAGAACACGGGTGGCTGACCGATTGGGGCGTTCACTTCAACCCAACCGCCTGTAAAGGTTTCGCCGCTCCATACGTGCACCCATTCGTCGGCTGGGAGGTACAGCTTACGCGTGGTTGCACCCTGCTCGTAAACCGGAGCCACCAGCAGGTCCCGGCCGAACAGGTACTCGTACATCACATCATAGGATTCAGCATCGTCCTCATAGTGCATGAACAGCGGACGCTGCACAGGCATACCGGTTTCAGCATTCTCCTTTGAAGCTGCCTTGATGTACGGTTTCAGGTGAGTGAAGATGCGGGTCATCGCTGCCAGATGTGCGAGGGTTTCATCGTCACTGTCGAACTGATGGTTGTCGCCCGGGCGGTTGCCTTCGTGCGAGCGCATGATTGGCGTGAACGCAGAAAATTCAGCCCAACGCATGAACAGCTCGCGATCACGCTTCATGCCGTGCAAGGTGGTGTAGCCGCCGATATCGGAATGGTGGATGCCGTTGCCCATCAAACCGGAGGACAGAGCTGCGTTGATGACGGATGGCATACCATCGTCAATGTTCCAGTTCACACACTGGTCACCGCCCCAAAGGGTGTGGCAGTAGCCCTGAATGCCGGTGTAACCTGCACGCATGAAGAACAGGATGTCGTTGGTCTTGCCTGCTTCCTCGATCGCTTCGTGGTTACACTGTGCCCAGCGGGTCGGCCAGTTGTTGTGCTCGATCTCGGCGGATTTGCCGTTGGACAGGTAGCAGTCGGTTGGCAGGTATTCGCCAAAGTCAGCCATCCAGCCGTCCAGACCGAAGTCGATCATGTTCTTCTTGATGACGCCCTTGTACCATTCGAAAGCGTCCGGGTTGGTGAAGTCGACAACACCGCAATAGAACTCGCCGAAGTCAACAACGTACTTGCTGCCGTCTTCTTTGGTAGCAAGGAAGCCTTTTTCCTTGGCTTCGTTGTAGAGTGGGAAGTCTTCCAGAACGTAGGGGTTGATGTACCCGAGGAAGCGAACGCCTTCCTTCTTCAGCTCGTGGATCTTGGTGTCGAGACCTGGATACAGATCTTTGTTCCACTGCCAGTCCCACTGCAAGCGCTTGCCGAAGGAGGTCATCTTGATGCCCTGCCAATCCTGACACCAGGCACCGGCCACCTTAACACCAGCTTCCTTTGCGCGGTTGACCTTCTCGATGGTGATGTCGGTACCACCCTGAATGCCGAGGATCACACCGTCCAAAACCCAGTCTGGGAGCTCTGGCTGGTTGCCGAAAACGCCGCAAATGTTGGTGACCAGTTCAGCAAATGTGTCTTCCTTTCCAACGAGCAGATACTCTGGAATGTCCCAGGCTTGAAGCTCGTGGAAGTCAGTGTGACGGAAGTCGAAATCCGCATACGCCGTTGTTTGCAGATGCGCAAAGTACTTGTCGCTGGAGACGTAGGTCGGCTGCGGATAGTTGGTGTTGTAGTAGTCACCACCGGCGCGGTCCTTAACGTCCGCCTGCCATGTGACATACGTATCCTTGTTGCGGCCAACGCCTGGCTCGGAGGTCCACAGCGGGAAGTTATGGCCACGTAGATTGAAGTAGGTCAGCTGTTCACCACAGCCATACACCTTCTCTTCAGCGCTTGCGGCAATGCGCAGCCAGAAGCGGTTCATTTCCGGCTTTTTGCTGGTGAATGCGATCTTCAAACGGCCTTCAGCGGTCTCTTCAGCGGTAAAGACGATGTAGTCCTGACCCTCAGCGCTGAAAGTAATGATGGCCTTGCCCGCTGCTTCTTCGATAGTAAAAGCGCGCATTGGCAGGCGTTCGATCACGTAGTCGGTAATGTCGAAGTTACCGCGATACATATCAAAGTTCGCAGAGCCCGCGCCGAGGAACAGAGTAGGATTGTCGAAGCTATGACGAAGGATGACCTGACCCTTGTGCGAAAGCACGAAGCCGGCCTCGAGTTTTTCGATTTGCATGAGTGTGTACCGTAACGTGTTCGAGCTGCGGCGAGCCGAAAATCGGTGAATAGTGCGCTAAGTATTCAAGCAGCACTGGTTTCTTGTTCAGAAGTGAAGGGTGGGTTTAACCCACCCTTCTTGATCATTACTTCGCAGCAGTCGCGTAGTCTGCTTCGATAGAAGTTTCACAAGCCTTGATTTCATCTTCAAAGCGAGCGAGCCATACCTGGCCTTCTTCACCACTTGCATTAGCAAAGAATTCACGCACTGGTGCGGTTGCTTCCTGGAAAGCCTTCTTTTCTTCTGCAGTTGGGGTGTAAACAGTACCACCAGCCTTGCGGAATACTTCGTAAGCGTCGAATTCTTTCCACTTTGGATAGGCGCGCAGGAACTGGTTCTGTGCCTGTACGCCGTCAATTACAACGCGCTGAAGTTCTTCTGGGAAGCCGTTGAACTTTTCGTTGTTCATGACCCAGACGCCACCCATGTATGCGTGACCGTCGAGCACGATGTACTTCAGGGATTCCTCGAACTTCATTGTGGTGATGTCCACGATACCGTTCTTTGTACCATCAACAACGCCTGTAGACAGTGCGGTGTAAACTTCTGGCCAAGAGATTGGGGTAGGCGCGCCACCGAGAGCCTTAACCAGTTCCTGCTGGATTGGAGCTGGAACGGTACGCAGCTTCAGACCCTTTACATCGTCAGGTGACTTGATCTGGGTCTTGGTGGTTGCAAAGTTACGCCAACCGCCGGAGTTGGAAACCATCATCACGCGCAGGTTCTGGGTTTCTTCCAGAATGTTTGTGCGGATGTCAGCCAGGAAGTCTTCGTTGTCGTATACGCACTCTGCAACGCGGTCATCGCGGAGCATGTAAGGCAGGTCGAATGCGCCCATTGGAGCCCAATAGTTGGCGAGCTCTGGAATGGTGGTCTGGAAGTAGTCGAACATGCCAGCCTGAACACCAGCAAGACACTCACGAGCCGTGGAGCAGAGCTGACCAGACGGGTAGATTTCGACTTCAATCGCGCCGTTGGAGCGGGATTCAACGAAGTTCTTGAACACGAGCAGCGACTGGTGGTTATAGCTGTCGATGTTCGTTACGTGTGGCACTGTCAGTTTGTAATCTGCTGCCTGTGCTCCCGCAGCAAGAAAAACTGAGGTCAGAAGAGAGAGACCAAGTGCTTTGAGTTTCATACTTACCTCCAAGTAATATGTGGAGTGGCAGGCGCTTGCTGAACAGGTTGAGCGCCAGCTTCCTCCGAGAAATCCCGCCTTACATCATGCCCAGCATCTGAGGGAGACCGATGACAAGAACTGGGAAGAACGAAATCAGGAAGATCACCAGGAACTCTGCAATCAGGAATGGAATGATTGCTTTGGAGATCTTCTGAAGCGGCACGCCTGACACACCAGAGGCAACGAACAACACCAGTCCCATTGGTGGAGTTGCGAGGCCGATGGACAGGTTGGCCACCATGACCACACCGAAGTGAACCGGATCAATGCCCAGATTGGTCATGATTGGTGCCAGGATCGGTGCAAAAATCAGAATCGCCGGGCCCGCATCCAGGAACATGCCAACGATGAACAGGAAGATGTTCATGATGAAGAACAGAAGATACGGGTTGTCGGTGATGGAATAGAAGAATGTGGTGATATCCTTCGCAACACCGGACAGGCTGATTGCCGAGGCAAAACCACTGGCTGCTGCCACAATGATCAGGATCGCAGCCGCGTTGATTGCGATGCGAATGAACATTGGGAACACGTCCTTCATCTTCAGGATCTGCATGATAAATACAGACAGAATGAAGGCGTAGAGTACGGCAACTGCAGCGGCTTCTGTTGGGGTGAAGATGCCGCCATAGATGCCGCCCAGAATGATAACGGGGGTCAGCAGTGGCAGGATCGCGACCTTGAAACCCGCCATGCGTTCAGCAGGCGTTGCACGAGGGAACTGCTCAACGTCAGGATACTTTACGATCTGCCAACGGTTTACCAGCATCAGGGCGCCGCAGAGCAGCAGGCCGGGAACGATACCGGACATGAACATCGCTGCAACAGAGGTGTTCATGACGAAGGCATAGATGAGCATGATGCCGGAGGGCGGAATGATGGTGCCGAGAACGGTCGCTGCAGCAGTCAGAGCAGCTGCGTAAGTACGGTCGTACTTGTAGCGTTCCATTTCCGGGATCATCATGTTGCCAATGGCGGAGGTTGCGGCCACAGCAGAACCGGTGAGGGCGCCGAACAGGGTGGATGCAATGATCACAACGTGACCAAGGCCGCCGCGCATGTGCTGCACCATTGTCTGGGAGAAGGTGATGATACGGTTTGTGATACCGCCGTTCACCATGAACTCACCTGCCAGCATGAAGAAAGGCAAAGCCAGCAGCAGGAAGTTGTCCAGACCAGCGTAGAGACGCTGATACAGCATGTTCATGAAGAGGATCTGATCTGCCTGGAAAAGGGCGATCGCTGGGGCGAGGCCAAGCGCGAACAGCACTGGGACACCGACGAACAGCAGGATCAGAAAGTAGAGGGCAAAGATTGGAGAGACCATGTTGTTTCTACCTTATTGTCCGCATGCACCAATCAAGCCGCAGGCTTTTCATCGAGTGAGTGGAAGTACACGAACAACCGAAGCTCGCTGATGATTTTCTGGATGGCTGACAGGATCGTCACAGACATCATGAGCGGCGGGATTGCATAGATGACGTACATCTTGATTGGCAAGCTGTCCGCGTTGCTCTGTCCTCTCAGGTAGAAGTCGTAACCAAACTTGATCCAGACGAGGAAAGCGGCGATTGCGAGGATATGGATGAACAACATCAGAAGATGTTTCACCCGTTTGCCGTTCAGACCATCGATCAGGAAGGTCATGGCAATGTTTTTATCCTGCAAGTAAATGAGCGGCAGACACAGGTATGTCATGTAAATCATCATGAAACGCGAGGTCTCATCGGTCCAGCTGAGTGGCATGTTCAGAATATAGCGGAACAGCACCTGCAGCAGCACGATAAGGGTCATGATGACCAGCAGGCTTCCCCCGATCCAGCTCCCGAGCTTGCCCAGTGGTTCGTTGATCTTGTTAAGCCCGTTTTCAATGGCTTCTAACATTGTAAGATTTCCTTGTTTTAGAAATCCAAGCCAACGGGATGGGGAGCAGACAGAGCCAAAATTAATATCGCTCCCCATCGCGCACTGGATTAGGTCAGTTCAACGACCTCAATACCAAGGCGTTTGGCGACAGCGCGCATAACCGGGCGGTGTTCGCCGTAAGTCAGAGCGGTGTGGTGTTCCAGACCTTCATTGATCATGGTGTCAAGGAACTGCTTGACCGGAACGTCCAGCTTTGCGGTACCCGCTGTGCCGGAGAAAGCCAGTGGTGCCTTGATCATTTCGCCACCTGCAAGCAGCAGGCGCATTTTGCCGTGGCCTTGGCTAAAGCGGGCCATGGTGATGCGTCCAGGCTTCAGAGCGAACTCAGAAAGCAGTGGCAGCTTGCGGTTTGAGTGAATTGTGCCCTGAATTGGCTGATCAGTGTCCGCCATGTCGATGGGGGCCTGACCGCAGTGCCAGAATACAACGGTGTCGTCTTCGGTGTTCACGTCCACCAGGTCGGTGTTGAAGACGCTGCCGCCAGCAGCATGTTGCAGGGTCAGAGAGGTGACAACACCCATCATGTCGGCTTCACAGCCAGCAGGGGTACGGTCTTCATTCAGCAGAGCCAGAGCACCACAGGCTGCACAACCGTATTCGGTGAAGAAGTCAGGCCAGCAACGAACGGCGATGCCCTTGTACCCCTTCTCGTCGGCTTCGGCGCGAAGCTTGGAGTAAACCTTCAGGGTCTTGCGCGTTGCGTCCTGATCCAGCTCGGCAAGGTTCGGGAAGTCCTTTGCGCGGCGCTCATATGGGGCATCCGCTACTTCGTCAGGAAGCTCTTTAACTTCGTTGATGAAGTCGATTACCGGGATCCGGTCTACCTCAACGCCGAACTTGGATTTAAGTTCTTCCTCGTTGAAGTTACAGGCATCGAAGCCGTCTGGGTGCTGGCCAACGAGCTTCAACTTGGTGCCACGCAGATCGTTCGCGATTGCACCAGCGCGGGCGAAGATGGAAAGTTCTTCCTTGGCTGCTTCACTGTCCGCGTCTGCGTGAACATAGTCGATGCTCAGATCGTTGCGGCTCAGCGCGTGGCTTGCAAGGTTCACACCGCAGAAGGAGTTCAGGCGCAAACGGCCGCCTGTGCGCGCTTCAGGGAACGACCACATGACGAGGGGGGCATCAATTTCCTTGCCCAGCTCAACTGTCATGGTCGCATCGGTAAAGGTAACCTGCAGAAGAAGCAGCATGTCGAGCTGCTGTTTTTTTAGGGCAGGGAGCGCGCCACGTACGGCGTCGGCGTCGAAAAGGAGTTCCGGCTGGCCAATCAGTTCAGCGTTGATGCCTTCAAGCGTCTTCCAGGCTTTGGCGAGAATTTCTTCCGCAAACGGCACATCGAATGTTGGGCGCCCCAGAGCTACAACACCAATGCGGGGTCTTTCTACAGACATTCTATTCCTCCATGGGCTCAGCGGATCAATGACGTAGAGCGCCCCAATGGTCTGGCATCTCCTCCAGATGCAATGACCCGCCAAGTTGGCTTCATTCGTCGGTCACAGTAAGTCGATAAATGAACGCAATCTATCAGAGCTAATACATATATCTGTCCATTTCATACATAAAAAGTCAAGAATGTTCCAGAAAAAGAACAGAAAATGACAATCATGATCACTTTGGCGGGTAGATTAGTTGTTTTTGCCCATTCGGGTGGCAGATTTGAAAGGGCAAGCCGATCGCTCTGCAATCTGAGGTAGGCCCTTGTTCTGGATGCCTCACGGCAAACAAGAGAGAAAAGCAACGTTTATCTGGGAGAATCGAGATTTGTCATGACCCGTACTGTGCCGTAGCGACAGTATCGTTTCCTGTTTGGCCTCCATGATTCCTCCCGAAAAGCGTGCCGAAATCCCGTATTGAGACTAGCAGAGTGCGCCATGAATTCCAGTCATGGACCAATTCCCGGGCCAAAATTGACAAAATATGCACAGAGCTATGTTGTTTTTCGAAAGCTGATTGGCGTTAATCCTGATGCCCCTTTCATCTATCTCGGTGATGGCTGATATTTTACATAGGTATTCTAGATAGTTAGGTGGGAAATGGCGGATTCCTCGGCGGTCCTTCCCTCTGTGAAATAATAGGTAAAACCTGCTAGGTTTTGTGAAATTTATTGATCACTTCATCGTTCTGATGCCCTTCCTGAAATGTCCGAAATCGGACATCTAGGTTCATTCCCGTATTTTTTGTGGTGTTTTGGTCCTCCATAGTTGTTGTTGTGAGATTGGACAGCAGGTGGCGGCCCAGTTTGGGAGGACCGGCCTGCCAATGAAAACTTCTTGCTGCCCTTCTGGGCG